>CAZBXY010000054.1:0-31497 GCA_964495365.1 uncultured Frigoriglobus sp.
TCACCTGATCGGAGATCGCTGCTCAGCCGACGAAGACGGAACGACTAGCTCCGAGTGGTTCATCGGTGTCGCAGACATCGAGAGCTTCCTTGCCCGGCGGAGCGGGTAAACTTCACGCTTTCAATCAGACTTCCAAGCCCCGTGCGGTAGTCGCGTTTGATGTGAGAGTTCGCTTCTCAAGCGGGCATCGCGACACGAGCCACGGCCGACCACGGCCGCCGCGCGAACGCGGCCCGGCATTGTTCGGCCGGCGACCGCTCCAGTTTCGTGAATGCCTCCAGCACCGGGGTTTCGGAGATCGGTTTCTCCACGCGCGCGGACAGCGCGTCCAACAACCCGGCGAGTTCGTTCAACCGGTCAAGCGCCTTGTCCACCGCGACGGGGGCGAGTGTCAGTGTGATCGCTCCCGCGTCGGCGGCCTTGTCGTGAAGCCGCAACCCGCGCCCGCCGATGCCCTTTTCGTACTCGCCCAGCGCGCGGACCAGATTCAGTACGTCCAGCGCGAGAATCTCGGCGCTCACCGCTTCGACCTGCTCCAAGAACCGGAGCGTCAGAACGAGATGCGGCACCGCGAAATCGACCTCGATCGCTTCGAGTAGATTGATCGGCGCTTCCGCCCGGCCGTACTCGGACGGATCGAGCGGCTGCCCGGCCGTGAAGTCGATCTCGATCGATTCGAGCCGGTTGATCGGCGTCTCGGTCCGACCATATTGGGGGTTCGTACTCATGCGGTCCTCACTTCGATCATCTCACGAGCGATGACTCGCCCGTCACACAGAAGGCGGAACTCGTACTGTCCCGGCTGGGTGAAAATCAGGTTGGCCAACCGGAAGGGTAGCCCGTGGATGACAAGCGGATCTTGACCGAGATCCCGGGTCAACCCGACCGACCGGCCGATGTCCGTCTCGGCCGGACCCACTCCACGGACCAATTCGACCGCGAACGTGTGGGTCCCGCGGCCGTTGGTCAGGATCGTGTAAAGACAGGTCATCGGACGGAGCAGTGGGAACTGGTCTCCTGTGCGCGGCACGAGTACCTGAAACACGTTGGTCAGGATGTGGTGACGGCCATCGGGTGACGGGGCGACGGCCTCGCAGGCGACGAAGTGCCGGACTTCGGGAATCTCGTTCACAACGGACTTCTCCGAGTACCCATACCCGAAGATACCACAATTGCGGGATTCACGGTATCGCGTTTCGGGCGTTCAAATCCGGGCGCGGGCAATCGCCCGGCCGCGCCCTTTACCTCGCGCGCACGGTCCCTTATCTTCAAGGTGGTTTTCCCGGTCGCACACGCGCGGATCGACGGATCGGATAACGAGGTACGTGGTTCATGCCGCCCGCCCCGCGAGTGAAACCGACCTGCCCCCACTGCTGGCACCAGTTCGAACCGCACGAAACGCTCTGGATCTCGACCCACGCGAGCCTGTTGGGCGACGTGCGACTCGGCCCGGACGCGCCCCGGCGGTTCCTCCCGTCCCGGTTCGACCCGCGCGGCGGCCCGCTCGACGAGCGCGGCGAGGAGTGTACCCAGATCGCCTGCCCGAAGTGCCACCTGATCCTCCCGTGGGTCAGCCTGGAACTGAACCCGTGGTTCGTTTCGATCTTCGGCACGCCGGCGTCGGGCAAGTCGTACTTCCTCGCCGCGATGACCCGCAACCTGAGTAAAACCCTGCTCAACCCGTTCTGCGTCAACGTCACCGACGCCGACGCCCGGGCCAACCAGGCCGTCGTGCGGTCCCGGGCGGCCCTGTTCGCCCACAAGACGCCGTTCCGGGACATCCCGCTCGGACTGCTGATCGAGAAAACCAAGGAGCAGGGCGACCTCTACAACACGGTGCTGTTCGGCCCCGACCGGGTACAGTACCCGCAGCCGTTCATGTTCACGTTCCGGCCCGGCGACGGGCACCCGCTGGCCGACGACCCCGAGCCGGTGTCGCGGTTACTGTGTCTGTACGACAACGCCGGCGAGTCGTTCCTCGTCGGCCGCGACTCGGCCGCCAGCCCGGTGACCCGGCACCTGGCCGAGTCGGCGCTCTTGTTGTTCCTGTTCGACCCGACCCAGCACTCGCCGTTCCACCAGCGGCTCGTCGCCAAGAACCTGGCCCTGGCCTCGGACGTGCGGGTCGGCGACGCGGACCCGCAGGAACAGATCCTCACCGAGGCCGCGTCGCGGGTGCGCCGGTTCGCCCGGCTGCGGGCCTCTGACAAACACGACCGGCCGCTCGTCGTCGTGGTGACGAAGAAGGATCTGTGGGGGCCGCTGGTGCCCGAGCTGGGCACCCGCGAACCGGTCATCGCCCCGACCCACACGAAGGCCGGCGCGCTGAACCTCGACCTGCTCCAGCGCCAGTCGAACGCGATCAAGCATCTGCTGTTGGACCTGGCCCCGGAGGTCGTGTCCGCGGCCGAGGCGTTCGCCGCGCACGTGCTCTACGTCGGGGTCAGTTCGCTCGGTACGATCCCCCGGCAGGATCCGCGCACCAAGCAGTGGATGATCCGCCCGGCCGACATCAACCCCAGCGGGGTCGAGATCCCGATCCTCTACGGCCTCTACCGCGAGTTCCCCAAGCTCGTTCCCGGCGGCCGGCGCCCCGCCGGCGGAGGAAGAAATGCCATTTGAACTCATTTACACCTCGGCACCGCGCGGGCTGCGATCCGGCTCGACCGGGTTCTGCACCGTCGCGCAAACCGAGGGGATGCCCGCCGGGCTGGCCGAGCAACTCGAACTGCTCTCCGGCTACCGGCACCTGACGATCGGTGCCGACCCGGCCGCCTCCGGGAACCCGGTCGTGTTCGCGCACACCGTCGTCACGGCCGCGCGGCGCTCTTTTCACGTGCTGTCGCGGATCGCCGACGCGGGGCTGGACCACACCGGGCGGAGCAACTACCTGGCCCACCACGTCGCCTTCACGCCGGACGAACTGCCGCCGGAAGGCCCGACGTGGCTCGGCCTTCGGTGGGCGTTCGAGACGGAGTGGACCGGCAAGCCGCGGACGCTGCCGGCGGGCGTGCTGCCGACCGGTCGGGCGAAGCCGCGCGCGTGCGCGCAGTGGGAGGCCGCGACCGGTGACGCGGGCTGGGCCGGGGTACTCGCGTCCGCGGCCCGGAGCGGTGAACCGGCGGTACTCGTTTACCCGCCCCGGACGGAGATGCTCCCGCTCCTGGACGAGGCGCTGAACCTTCTTCCGCCGGAGGAGCGGTGGAACGTGACGTTCAGCACGTATTTCACCAAGTCCGGCGCGACCGATTGCCGCTGGCGGTGCCTGCCGGCGGGCACGGCCGAGACCCGCGCGGCCGTTGGCGCGGCGCGCGGGCTGGTGCTGCGTCTGGACCGCTCCCCGCCGGCGGCCGACCCGCCCGCGGGCGTTCTGGCCGACGCGGCGCGCACCGGTGTGGTGCCCGCGAGCCTCCCGCGCGAGCAACCGCGCCCGGCGCCGCTCCCGCCGCCGCGCCCCGGGCGCGAACCCGAACGCGGCGCGGTCCCGACCTCGTTCGTGATCCCGGACGACCCGGAGTCCGCGCCCGAACCGCCCCCGGCGCGGACCGCGAAATCGTCTTCGGCGCGCCGGCCCTCGACCTCGACGCCGCTCCCGCCCCCGGCGCCGCCCACGAACTTCCGGCACCTCCTGTACGGGGTCGGGTTCGGGTTCGTTGTGGCGATCCTGGGTGTGGCGATTTTTGAACTCGCCAGCGGGAACCGGTTCGTGTTCCTGGCCGGTAAGTCCGAAGTTGCGCTCGCCAAGGAACTGGACACTACCAAGCAACAACTGACCGACGCCCGCAACCAGGGCACGCAGCTCTCCGGTCAGCTCACCAAAACGGAAACGTCGTTGAAAGCGACGGCCGACACGCTCGCGGTGAAAGAAAAGGAACTGGGGAAAGCGAATACCGATCTCGCCGCGCTCAAGGCGGATTCCAAGGGGGTGATTACCCGTCTCGAAACCGACAATCAGACCCTCACCAAAGCGCGCGACGATCTCACGAAGGAGAAGGCCGTTCTTACGGCCACGAATACGGCGCTCATGGCCGACAAGACCAACCTCACCGCCACAACGGCGATGCTGTCGAAGGAACGGGACGGCTTCAAAAAGGACCGCGACGACTTCGCGGCGAAGGCCAAGGAACTCACGACCGAAAAGGACAAACTACTCGCCGATAACAAGAAGATCACAAAGGAGCGCGACGACATCCTCGCGGAGAAAAACAAACTCGCGACGGACGTGAAGGCAAAAACCGACGAACTCACGAAACTCACGGCCGAAAAGACCGCGGCCGAGGCGGCGGTCGCCGCGCTGCGGCAACAGGTCGCGGGGTTGCAGGACCAAGTAACGGTGCGGGCACTCCCGCTCAAGCCCGACGCCGACCCGGCGAAGGGGTTCCCGCTCGGCGCGGTTCCGGATGTCGAGGTGCTCCCGCCGGCGGGGTTCGACCTGATCCTTCCGAAGACCCCGGGACCGCGAACGCAGGTCGAGTTGCTCCCCGCCGGGAAGAAAGAGATGGTGACAATCGGTCTGGTGGACGGGAACCGGTTCGTCGTCACCGGGCCGCCCCAACTGGCCCTCGCGGCGATCCGGGTGAAGACCGGCGAGGGGCGCCCGCCGGCGTACTACCAACTGTTTGCGCCCCTGGCGCGCCCGGCGGCCCTGCTGGCGCCGGAGAATCCGATGCTCAAAGACAAGGACGTGCAGTATCATTTTCCGTTGGGCAAACTCGACGAATCCAAGAAAGACCTGCGGGTGCCGGTCGCGGATCTGGTGCCCGGTCCCGGGCGCCCGCGGGTCGTGTACGGCGGGGCGGAATACGAACTCGCACCGGGCGACAAACCCGGCACGTTCGAGGGCAAGACTCCCAAAGGGCAGACGCTCCGGCTGACCGCGGAGGGCGGCAAGGTGGTCGTGGTCGCCGGTGGCCCGGAGGTGCTCCCCACGACACCGTGTGCGGTGTCGTACCTGGAACTCGGCCGCCGGTTCGAGTGGCCCGACAAGTCGGTCAGTTGGCAACAGGTTCTGATCGTGGGCGATCGCACGCCGCCGAAAAAGTAGGTGCGCCCAATGGACCCGGCCGAAGCGGCCCAGATCATCACCGCGTTCATCAACTCGGGCGAACTGGACGTGCCCGACGCGGTGCCGCGCGCCGCGGGGGTGTTCGCCGACGCGTGCAAGGCGCTCAACGACCGGCTCGCGGTCTGCGACAACTGCTTGAACGCCCACCAGCGGTCCGAGGCGATCCGACAGGCGACGCTCGACCCCGACATTCTCAAACAGTACACGGCCCTCGACATCCAGGATTGGAGGCAGTGGGTCGATACCGCGCGGCACCTGGGGCTGCCCGTGCCGCCGCGGCTCAACGACACGATCGCCCGGCGCGTTCACGGGGCGTTCGCCGCGGAGTACAAGGTCAAGCCGCTGCTCGAGCAGCTCCGGCGGTTCGCGCTGGAGCGCGCCCCGCTCCTCCACCGGCTCGCCGTACTCCGGCGCCTGGCCGCGGCCGAGCCGACGAACCTCGTCTGGGCCGACGACGTCCGCGCCCACGAGAAGGCCCGGTTCAGCGAGATCCGCGACCTCCTGAACGACCCGGACCAGGCGCAGGACCTGAAGGTGCTGACCGCGCTTCAAAAGGAACTGGACGAGCCGTGGCTGAGCGCGAAGCCGCCGGACATCGTTCAGAAGCTCAACAAGTTGTACGCGAAGCTCCAGCAGCACGTCGGGCAAGACGTCCTGCGTGACCTGTACCCCAAGCTCGAAGAGGCGCTCGAAGACCACGAGCCGGCCCGCGTGCGCCTGCTCCACGAACAGGTGCGGGACGCCGCCAAAAAGTACGCGCTGCCCGCGAACGACCGGGCCTGGGGGCTGCTCCGCGAGGCCGAGGAGTGGCTCGACCGCGACCGGCACCGGCGCAAGCGGCGCCAGCAGTTCGATGCGGCCGTCGCGGACGTGCGGAGCGCCCTGGCCAAGGCCGAGGACTGGGCCGACACCACCGAGCGGTACGAGAAACTGGAGACGTTCGGCGAATTCGACGTCCCCTCGGACGTCGCGCAGGCGTACGCGGCGTGGGGCCGGGCGCGGCGCCTGAAGTGGGTCGGGCTGGGGGCCGGGGCGGTGGTCGCGGTCCTGTTCGGGGTGGCGCTGTATTTCTTCGCGCTCGCGCGCTAACCCCCGTTCGGTCGAACCGCCGGGGTGAGCCGGCCGGGTTTTCTGTCGTAACCCGACTCTCCGAGTCGGGTGGGAAGTGGACCCGACTCGGAGAGTCGGGTTACGAGAAAGCGGGTTCTTCTCCGCCTCCCGAAGAGAAGAACCCGACTCGGAGAGTCAGGCTACGAGACGAGTCGGGTGGGAAGTGGACCCGACTCGGAGAGTCGGGCTACGATTTGCGGGCCGGGTTCGCCTCACCCGGCCGGCTCACGCCGGCGGTTCGACAACAAACTCGCTCGATCCTGTATTAGCCGGGGTCCGTGTTATGCTAAAGTGGTACCTGCGCCGGCGCGGCGACGTGCTCGGCCCGTTCACCACCGACCAGATGCGGGCGATGCGCGAGAGCGGAGCGTTCGAGCGGTTCGACGAGGTGTCGTTCGACAAGAAGACGTGGCGCCCGCTGGCCGACATGGCCGCGATGGCGGCGGAAGCCGACCCGCCCGCGGGGCCCGTCCCGGTGGCCGAACCCGAACCCCCGACCCCGCCGGACCCGGCGCCCCGCCGGCGGCCCCTGCGGCTCGTCGGGTGCCTCGCGGGGCTTGTGCTGATCGGGCTGCTGGTGGTCGCGGTCCTGCTGGCCCTCCAGCAGCTCCCGGGCACGCGGCCGTAGGCGTTTGGTGGAACCGCAAACAGGATCGATCATGGCCGGTCCGACCCATCCCGACGCGAGCAACCCCCCGACGCCGACCCCGACGCCGACCGGGCCGAAGCCGGGGCTTGATCCCAATTCGACGCACCCGCAAGAGAACCCCGACACCGACACCCTCCGGGCGACGAAGAACCGCCCGGCCAGTCAGCCCGGCCTGGGCGCCGCGGCCCCGCTCACCGCGATCGGCCGGTTCGAGGTCCGCCAGTTGCTCGGTAGCGGCACGTTCGGCACCGTGTACCGGGCGAGCGACCCCAGGGCCGGGCGGAACGTCGCGATCAAGATTCCCAACAACGCGAACCTGTCCGCGGAAGAGAAGGCCGGGTTCCTGAACGAGGCCCGGGCCGCTGCGGCGATCGAACACGTTCACGTCTGCCCGGTCTACGAGGTCAACGAGTGCGACGGGGTGCCGTACATCGTGATGCCGTTCGTCCCGATGACCCTGGAAGCGGTGCTGAAAAAGCTCAAGGGGAAGATGGACCCGCGGCAGGCGCTCATCATCGCCCGCCGGCTCGCCGAGGGGTTGCAGGCGGCGCACGAGCAGGACGTGATCCACCGCGACCTGAAGCCCGCCAACGTGCTGTACGATCCGGTCAAGAAGAACGTCCTCATCACCGACTTCGGGCTGGCCAAGTTCATCAACCACACCGCGCTCGCCGCCAGTATGAACGGCGCGAAGGGTACGCCGTTCTACATGCCGCCCGAGCAGTGGGAACCGGGGGGACCGGGCAAACCGGGGCGGTTTGGGCCGGTCGGTATTCACTCCGACATTTACAGCCTCGGGGTCATCCTGTTCGAGATGCTCGCCGGCGGGCCGCCCTTTAGCGGTACGCCGTGGGCGGTGATGTACGACCACTGCCAGACGGCGCCGCCCCGCCCCTCGGAGGTGCGCGCGGGGCTGGACCCGGGGCTGGACGCGATCGTACTCAAGGCGATGGCGAAGCAGCCGGGCGACCGGTATCGGTCCGCGAAGGAGTTCCGTAACGCCCTGACCCCGTTCGTCAAGCAACCCGCGGCCCCGCCGGCGAAGCCGGTCCCACCGTCACCGCCGCCAGCCCCGGTGGTGCCGCCCGCACCCGCACGGGTTCCGCCGGCCCGACCCGCGTCGCCCCGGGGCGGATCGCCCCCGGACGACGAGTTCGTGTTGATGGACGAGCCCCCGCCGCCCAAGCCCGGGAAGAAGAAGCCCAAGAAACCGCAGACGCTCGACGACCTCGATCCGATGGATTTCGACGACCCGCCGCCCACCAACCCGACGTCGGGTGTGTGAGGTCGCAGCGGTTCTCACCGCGGCGCGGCGGGAACCAACTCGGTCGCGTTACCAGAACCGATCTTCGCGAGTTCGTCGGCCTTCAGGCCCGATTCTTTCAGTTTCAGTACCGCGGATTCGGGGACGAACAGCGGGGCGTGCGTGCCCAACAAAATGCGCTCGACGCCGACCCGCTCGGCGAGCTTCGCCACGCCCCCGACCGCCTCGTTCATCGCCACGTCGAAGTACACCTTCCCGGAGCGCGCCAGAAGCGTGACCAACTCGCCCTTCGGGTCGGGTGGCATGTTCAGGATGACGAGCCGCATCGCCGGGAGCTTCGCGACGAGTGCCGCTAGCGGCCTGAGATCAACGGCCGGGATCGGCACGAGCGGGTGCTGCGTGCGCTCGTCTTCCATTTTCACCGCGAGCTGAACGACGAGTTTCTTTTCCGTGGCGAGGGACAACAGTCGCGCGAACTTGGCGTCTTCGAGGGTGTAGCCGTGGTAGTTCGGGTGCAACCGAACGCCCGGCATCTTGTGAACTTCGGCGCAGCGGCGCAAGTCTTCCTCCCAGTCCGGCCACCGCGGGTTGATGGCGCCGAACGGGACGAGCTTCCCTCCCGTGCGCCCGCACGATTCCGCGAGCCGCTCGTTGGCCCCGGCGATGTCCTTGTGGAACAATCCGTCGAAGCTCGCGACCCACGCGCGCTCGATCCCGGCCTTTTCGAGCCGCTTCACGAGGCGCTCAGGCTCCGCGTCCGGCAGGTGGCGAAACGGCCACGCCCCGACGGTCGCGTTCACATCGACGAGCTTCGCGTCGGGCATGGCTGCATTCCTTCAGCGAATGGGAATCGCCTTTATCACTCACCTGGATCAGTTGTCTCGGCTCGCGCAAGGATGGCACGAATAGCCTTGTTGATCGGTTCCTGTATTGGAGTGCCTTCGTGGTTCCTTCCGGTGTCTGTCTCTGCGGCGTTGTACAAGATCGGCAACAGGCTCGGATTGCCGCAGTCCCCAAGCAGGAATGCCGCCATGAATCGAACCAGTTCATCAGGGTCGTGAGCGAGCAATTGGGCAACTTGTTCCGCGGCGTGGTAACAGTGCCTGCCGCAGAGATAATAGCAGGCGTGCCAGCGCACAAATCCGACGGGATCGCCAAGAAGTGGGATCGCGACCGATTCCGTCTTGTCTGGAAAGAGTTCGGTTGTGAGCCGGAGAGCGTAACCTCTCACACACGGATCCGAGTCGCGTGTGAGAGCAACTAAATCTGAATACGCAACTTCGGTCGGCAGAGATTGGAGCTGCTGCTTCGCAACGTGGACCTGCTTGTGATCGCAGGTCATGAGTAGCTCTCGAATGGTCGCGTTCACTGTGAGTAGCTCCCACAGAGGTGTCCGAACCCTCCTCACTTACGGCTTGATCCCCTTGTCCTTGAGGATCGGGGTCAGCAGGCGCTTGAGGTTCTCGCCCAGAATCTTCTTCTTCGCCTCGTCGGGTACGTCGGCGCCGTAAACCTTTGCCAGTTGCGAGGCGAAACTGCGGCCGCCGGCGTCGCTGCCGTAGATCACGCGATCCGCACCCAACTCCTTCACCGCGAACTCCACGAAGCCCGATGTGGGGTCGGAACCGGCGATTTCGGTGCAAAGCGAGGTCGTTGAGCGGATGGCCCGGATGCCGAGTTGCCAGTCGCCGCCGGTGTGGCCGCAGATGAGCGTCGCTTTGGGGTGGCGCTTGGCGAGTTCGACGAGGTCTTGCGGGGTGGATTCGCCCGCGAAGTTCCCGGTCGTTTTCAGCCACGTGTGCTGCATGATCGGAGCCTTCAGCTCCGCGGCGCGGGCGATGATCGGGTCGAGTTCCTTTTCGGCGGCGCGCCGAGCGACCCACAACTTCACCCCGACCATCGGGCCGTCCTTCACGCACCGGTCGATCTCCTTCACGCTCTCGTCGGGGTACTTCCCGCTGACGTAGACGAATCCGAACGCCCGGTCGTGGTAGTGCGCGAGCGCCTGGAGAACCTGATCGTTCTGTTGCCGAAGGTCTTTCGGGGTCGGGTCTTGCAGAAAGGTCAGCCCCATCGAGAGACAAACGCGGTCGATGCCCATGCGGTCGGCGAAGCCGATGAGTTTGGCCATCTTCTCGTCGGGCGTGCGGCCGTCCACGCCGTTGAGGTGCGTGTGCAGGTCCCAGATCATGTGTAGTTCCGGTTCTTCAGTCCAGGAGAGGCGAGGGCTTCGTGGGGATCGATGTTTCCAAGGCCCCTCGACCGCCTCGCCCGTCCACAGGGATCGTCCGCCCGAGCCTCATCACCGGGGTTTCTCTCGACCTCCAACACCGGCGCTCGGGGCTGAAGGCAATGAACCAGCAACGCAAATGTTAAACTGGGTCAAGTTGCTACGTGGCAAGTGGGGACGATTGGGCGCTTTTCCGGGCCGAAATCAGCCGAGTTTCTGCCGCGCGAGCGCCAGCGCCCCGTGAACGACCACCTCTTCCCCCAGCGCCGCGGGCACGATGTCAGTGAGGCCGGCGAACGGCGGAAACTCGCGAACACGAACGTACCCTTCGAGTGGTTCAAAGAAGTTCTCGTCCCCGATTAATGACACGCCCCCACCAATTACAACGCGACGCGGGCACAGCAGTCGAATGACGTGCCCGATCGCTTCGGCAAGCGATTCCAAGCTTTCGTCAATAATCGATTGCGCGAACGTGTCACCGGCGGAGGCCGCTTGTGCAATGAATTTGGTGGTGATGCGCTCGGGCGTGGCCGCTAGGGGCGAATTGGGGAACTCAGCCGCGTCGCCGCGCGCCACGCACCGCTTGGCCCACTGCTCGATCCCCCAGCCAGAACATATTTGTTCCAGCGGTCCGCCGAATTGGTCTGTGTTATGGCGGTAATCGGTCACCATCAGATGTCCGATCTCCGCGGCCCCTCTTCCGACGCCGCGGTAGATTTGGCCGTCGATGATGAGGCCGCCGCCGATCCCACTGCCGATCGTGATGTAGAAGATCGGCGACATCCCCTTCCCGGCGCCGAACAGCGCCTCCGCCAGCCCGGCCACATCGGCATCGTTGCACAGCACCGCGGGCACGCCGACCAGATCGCTCACCCAGTCCGCCAGCGGGAAGCCGTCCCACCCCACGATCTGGTGCGACTTGATAACGGTGCGAGTCGCATCGTCGGTCGGGCCGCCGAACCCGATCCCGACCCCGCGGAGTTCCCCGCGATCGAGACCCGCTTTCGCCAACAGCTCCGGCACCGCGGCGACGATCTGCTTGCGAATGCCCTCACTGCCCTCGGCGGGGTTCACGAGGCCGCGCCACAGCGCGGCGATGCGCCCGTCACCGCGCCCGAGGCCGAGTTGGAGCTTCGTCCCACCGATCTCGATGCCGAGGAACATCAGTAACCCCCGCGGGTGAGCGGACCGTGGTCATTTCACCATTCGGAGTGCCCCGCGGCAAGCCGGAGCAAGAACCGCCGGTCCGCAGTGGCACAACCGAAGTCGATGAGGTACGATGCGGGCATGCACTTCACGGACGAGCAGCCGTTCCTCGACGCGGTGTTCGACCGGTACGCGGACGACCGCCCGCGACTGGTTTACGCCGACTTCCTCGACGACTCCGGCGAACCGGAGCGCGCCGAACTCGTGCGCGTGCAGCTCGCCCTCGCGCGGCTGGGCGAGGACGACCCGCGCCGGCCCGCGCTCTCCGACCGGCAGGCCGAACTGCTCGCCAAGAACCGCGCCGAATGGACCGCGCACCTCGCGGGGCTGGCCGACAGCGTCGACTACCGCCGCGGCGTCCCCGATTCGGCGTCCGTCGATGCCGCGACATTCCTCGACCGCGGCCACGACCTCTTCGCCCGGCTCCGCGTCCGCCGGCTGCGGCTGCTCAACTGCGGCCCCGTCATGCCGAAGCTCGCGGGGTCGCCGCTGTTGGCACAGGTCCGGGAGCTCGACCTGTGCAACGCCGAACTCGGCAACGCCGGGCTGGCGCTCCTGGCCCGGTCGCCGCACCTCAAGCACCTCGACTCGCTCGACCTCGGCTTCAACGCCCTGGACGACGCCGGCGTCGAGACGCTCGCGCGCAGTTACCTGTTGCCGAACCTCACGCAGCTCGCGCTCAACGACAACGACCGCATCACCGGCGACGGGCTGGAGGCGCTGGCCGAGTCGCCGCACTTCGCGGGGCTGACGGTGCTGGACGTGTCCGGCAACGACATCGGCGAGGTGGGCGTGCGGGCGGTGGTCGCGAGCGCGGCGATGGCCCGGCTCCGGTCGTTCCGCGCCAACGCCAACCCGATCGGCGACGCCGGACTGACCGCGCTGGCCGGTTCGCCGCTCATCGGCCGGATGATCCACACCGACCCGAAACTGGAACTGCGGGGCAACGCGATCGGCCCGACCGGCGCCGCGGCGCTGGCCGCGTGCCCGGCGCTCGCGGGGTGTACCGCGCTCGACCTCTCCGGCAACTACCTCGGCGACGCGGGCGTCGGCGCGCTACTCCGCTCGCCGCACCTCGGCCGGCTGAAAACGCTGCGGCTCGGGCACAACCAGCTCACCGACGCCGGCGTGACCGCGGCCCGCCCCCTGTTCGACGCGCTGCTCGGGCGCGTGCAGTTCCTCGACCTGTTCGGCAACCGGCTCACCCGCGAAGGGCTGAGAATCCTCACGGAGCTGCGGGCCGACCGCCCGGTGCGCATCGACGTGACCGGCAACGTGCAATCGCCGAACGCCGGCGACGCCCCGGTGTCGGTGTCCGGGCTGATCGACAACGTCGTGGAGGCCGCCCGGCTGAAGCGCATGGTGTCCAACCCGCGCCACCGGACCGACGGCCCCTGACGGTCGCACACTTCTCGCGGCGCCGCGCTTGCAACGCGGTCCGCCGATGTTAAAATCCGCGGAACCCAATCCACTCTACGGTCACGCACCGTAGCCGAACTGCTTTACCCACAACAGGTAATGCCGTGAACAATTCCTGTCCGTCGTGCGGGGCGGTGTACAACGTCGCCGCGAAAGACATCGGTCGGAAGATCAAGTGCAAGAAGTGCAGCAGCGCGCTGATCGTGACCGACCGGGGCCTCGAAGAGGACGACGGGCGCCCGCCGGCGGCCGACCCGCGATCGGCCCCGGCGCCGGCCCCCGCGCCCGCCCCGGCCCGTGGGGCCGCCGACGATGACTACGAGGACGAAGACCGGCCGGTGGTGCGGAAGAAGAAGGAACCGCGGGTCAGCGGCCCGGGCATCAATCCGCTCGCGGCCCTCAACGCGATCGGCGGCATCTCGACCATCCTGTTCGCGTTCGGCGCGTTCCTCGTCATCGTCTACCTGTTCATGCCGCTGATCTCGGTCGCGTCCGAGTCGCGGGCCGAGGGCGGGGTGGACCAACTGAACCAGGAGATGAAGGTCGAGGCCCGTAAGAAGTTGCCCAAGGGCAAGTTCGACCCGCGCGAACTCTCGGGGGAAGAGGCGACCGCCTACCAGGCCGAATATGAGAAGATCAAAGAAAAGTACAAGCCGAAGCTCGTCGAGGCCGGCGACAGCGTGGAAGACGCGAAGATCAGCCGGAAGCGGTCGCTGTGGTTCGACCGGTACGGGATGATGTTCGGGTTCATCTTCCTCATGTTCGGTTCGCTCGGGTACACCCTGCAAAGCGAGGGCGGCGTTATTCGCCGCATCGTCGGGGCGATCGTACTCTCGGCACAAATCCTCATCATCTTCATGGTGTTCGGCGCCGGCGGGTGTGTCGGCACCGTCGGCGACGGGCTGAAGGGGATGGGGATGAAGTAGCCGCCGGGCGCGGGCCCGGTCCGTATAACGAACCGCGCGGCGGCACGGTGGCCGTCGCGCGTCCTTTTTTGGTTCAGCCATGCCCGATCCCGTCGATCCGCTCGCCCCCAAGTACAAGCGTGTTCTCCTCAAGCTCAGCGGCGAGGCCCTCGGCTTCGGCGGCGGCAAACTCGGCATCGACCTCGACGAGACCGAGAAGATCGCCAAGCAACTCGCCCGACTCGCCGCGCGCAAGGTGCAACTGGCGATCGTTGTCGGCGGCGGGAACCTGCTCCGCGGCGCGCAGTTCGCCGGCGGCGACAAGCGGATGAAGCCCGCGACCGCCGATTACATGGGAATGCTCGGCACCGTCATGAACGGACTCGCCCTCCAGGACACGCTGGAGGCGATGGGCGTCGAGACCCGGCTCCAGACCGCCGTGCGGATGGAAACGATCGCCGAGCCGTATATTCGCCGGCGGGCGATCCGACATTTGGAGAAGGGCCGGATCGTGATCCTCGCGGGCGGCACCGGCAACCCGTTCGTCACCACCGACACCGCCGCGGCCCTTCGCGGCACCGAGCTTCACGCTGACGTACTTCTGAAGGCAACTAAGGTGGACGGCGTCTACAACGTCGATCCGAAGAAGAACGAGTACGCCGAGCGGTTCGATCGGCTCACTTTCGATCAGGTGATCCAGAAGCAACTCGGGGTGATGGACATCGGCGCGTTCGAGATGTGCCGGCAGGCGAAGCTGCCGATCGTGGTGTTCGACTACACGAAGGACGCCGCGATCGAGAAGGCCGTCGCCGCGCACCCGATCGGAACCGTTGTCAGCGGGTAGTGGGCGGTGGACAGTGGGCAGAAAGAGTCGCCGTTCCCCGCTTCACGCTCGCCCTCCGACCTGACACAATAACGCTGAACTGCCAACTGCACACTGCCCACTGACAACTGGTGAAGCCATGACCAGCCAAGAAATCATGAAGGACGCGGAAGCGCGGATGGAGAAGGCCCTGGACGTGTTCCGCAACGACCTGAAGGGGCTGCGGACCGGGCGGGCGTCGCCGCAGATGCTCGACGCGCTGCGCGTGGACAACTACGGCACCATGTCGCCGATCCGCGACGTGGCCTCGGTGACGTGCCCGGACGCCGCGACGATCGTCATCAAGCCCTACGTCGCCGACAGCCTGAAGGAGTTGGAGAAGGCGATCCGGGCGAGCGACCTGGGACTGGCCCCCAACAACGACGGCAAGGTGATCCGGCTGTCGGTCCCGGCGATGAGCGGCGACCAGCGCAAGAAGATCGTGGCGCAGATCAAGAAGTCGGACGAGGCCGCGAAGGTGGCGTGCCGGAACATCCGTCGCGACGGCAACAAGCACTTCGAGGACGCCGAGAAGGCCAAAAAAATGACCGAGGACGACCGCGACAAGGGCAAGACCAAGATGCAAGACTTGCTCAAGACCTACGAGGGCAAGATCGACGCGCTGAGCAAGGCGAAGGAAAAGGAAGTGATGGAACAGTGACGGAAAGTATGAGTGTGAGGAAAGGCCGAAAGCCGAGCGTGTTTTTTGTCTTCAGCCCTGGAGGGCGAGAGACGTTAGCCCGGGGTAGAGCGAGTCCGCGAGCACAACCCCGGGTACCGATCCCAGGACCTCAAGTCCCGGAGGGGCGACAGAACCGACTGCACAGGTTCTGTCGCCCCTTGTATGTTTCGTAAACCGAAGAGTGGCGGGGTCGGCCGGGTGCCCCTGGGGAGTCAAATCCCGTCCCGGAGCATGGACCGCCCCACCACTCGGGCACCCGCGGCCCGAACAGACGCGGGGCCAAAACCGGATTCGCACGGCGGGCCGAACGGGTGCAGCGGAACAACACCCCGACCTCCGCGCCCGTTCATGCGGATCGTCCGCCCGCCCCACCCAACCCGGGGAGCCGAGCCTCGTGGTCGCCCGAGCCTCATCACCGGGGTTTCCCTCGACCTCCAACACCGGCGCCCGGGGCTGAAAACCACAACACCGAGCTGCGGTGCGTCAATACTCTTCGTAGCACTCGCGGTCGGGGTTGGAACACGGTTTGAGGCCCGGCGCGGCGTTGTCGGGGCCGAGTCCGCGGCCGGTCTTCACGCAGGTGAAGTCGGTCGTCCCGTCCTGGTAGTCCGGGTCGCCCTCGAACCCCTCGCCGTGGACCGCCATCCCCTTCGAGTGCAGGTGGATGCACCGCGGCGCGGGAACTTGCGGAAGCTCCATCGTTAGCCCTCCCAGTAAGGTTTGGCGCCCGCGGCCAGCAGCACCGCCCGCTTCACCGCCACCTTCAGGAGTTGCACCTTGTACTCGTTGGCGCTCAGCGGCTTGGCGCCCTCGCACGCGGCCACGCCCGCGGCGCTGGCGGTTTCCTCGGTGATCTCCTTGCCTTCGAGCGCCTTCGCCGCGGATTCACTAATCAGTGGGGTCGGGGCGACGTGGCCGAGTACCACGCGGACGCCCTTGGCGACCTTTCCGTTCTGCTCGGTGTGGTACGCGACCGACGCCTGCACGATTGGCCACTCGTTCGTTTCGCGGTGCTTCACCTCGTAGCTGGCGTTGTGGAGTTTCGCGAACTGCGGCGTACTCACCGGGATCGTCACGGAAACGAGTACCTCGTTCGGGGCCAGCGTGTGCTCGCGCTGGGTGCCGTTCGTGGGCGCCTGGTACATCTTCTCCAGCGCGATCGTGCGGTTCCCCTTCGGCCCGGCGATCTCGGCCGTTGCCCGGAGGGCGATGAGCGGGGTGGCGAGCGTCGAGGGGCTGACGATCACGCACGGGTGGCCCTGCGTGAAGATCGCGTGGTACTCGTTCTCGCCGTCCAGCGCGTAGCACTTCTTCCCGCCCTTCAAGAGGCAGGGAACGTGTTCGTCGCGGAAGTACCAGCACCGGTTCCGCTGGCACAGGCTGCCGCCGAGCGTGCCCATGTTGCGGATCTGTGGCCCCGCGATCTGCGCCGCGGCGCTTTTGAGCGCCGGGTAGGCACCCAGGAGCCCGCTCTCGGCGATATCGACGAGCTTTACCCCCGCGCCGAGGGTGATCGACGGCGGGAAGTTGCCCGGCGGCGGGAACGAGCGGATCTCCTTGAACGCCCCGCCGATCCCGGTGAGGCTCACCACCTTCTCGGGCTGCGAGACGTACTCCTTCTGCCGGTCGTGCAGGTCGGTCCCGCCGGCCAGCAGTTCCGTTTTGCCCCACTCCGCGTCCAGTAGCGGGAGGGCCATTGCGACCGTGGTCGGCTTGTGGTACGTGAAGTTTTTCACTTGGCCCCTCCTTTCGCCAGCGCGTCGAGGACGCGCCGCGGGATGATCGGCAGGAACGGGACACGCACGCCCAGTGCGTTGAACACCGCGTTGCCGATCGCGGCGGCGGTGGAGATGGTCGGCGGCTCGCCGATCCCGATCACCCCGCGGTCGGGCATGTCCTGCATGTGAACCGTGATCTTCGGCATGTCGCGAATGCCGCCGAGCTTGTAGAACTCCATGTCCGGGTTCACCTGCCGCCCGGTGTGCTTGTCGAGGATGTTCTCCTCGAACAGGGCGTAGTTGAGGCCCATGATGACCCCGCCGGCGACCTGCGACTCGCACGCCAGCTTGTTGATGAGTAGCCCGCAATCCTGCACCGCGACCATGTGCGTGACGCGGACCACGCCGGTCTCGCTATCGACGAGTACCTCGGCGGTTTGCAGCCCGCCGACCTGCCCGCTGGAGATGTTCTCGTTGCCGGCCTCGTTGGAGATGGCGAGGCTCCACTCGCCCTTGCCCTTGGCCTCGTCCATGCCGAGCCTCGCGCAGAACTCCTTCCACGCCCACTCCTTGTTGTTCTTCTTGTCCACGACCTTGCCGACGCCGATCGCGAGGTCTTTCGGGTCGGCCCCGATCTTCGGCCCGACCTTCTTGAACAGGTCGTCGCGGGCCGCCTGCGCCGCGAGGAGCGTTGCCGGGGCTTGCGACGGGCACGTGGTGCTACCGCCGGAACCACTGGAGAAGCCGTAGAGGCTCTCGCCGATCTTCACGACCATGTCCGCGACCTGCAATCCGAGGATCTCGGCCGTGACGATCGCGGTGACGGTCCGCTGGGCGGTGCCGAGGTCTTGCGTCGAGGTCTGGGCGGTCGCGGTGCCATCCTTCGAGATGGTGACGTGGCACTCGTTGGGGGTGGTGCCGCCCGCGGCGAACCCGCCCCAGGTGTGAATCGCCATCCCGATCCCGTGCTTCCAGGTGCCGGCCTTGCCCTTACCCGGCGGGTGCCACTTCTCCTTCCAGCCCGAGAGCTTCAGCGCGATGTCGAGCTGCTCGTTGTAGATGTCGTTCCGCCGGCCCGCCCAGGTGATCTTGTCGGCTTTGGGGTTGTTGGGCGGGAGGTTCTTGCGCCGAATCACCAGCGGGTCGATGCCGAGCTTGGCCGCGAGGTCGTCGAGTGCGAACTCGGTGAGAACGCAGTTCTGCGGGTGCCCGGGGGCGCGCATGGCCTGGGCGAGGCCCGCGTTGGTGTAGAGAACCTTGTGCGACCGCTTCATGTTCGCGACCACGTCGCTGTACACGTAGGGCATCAGGTTCAGGTTGATGGTGGCCCCGCCGCCGAACCCGGAGGTGCCGTAACAATCGACGGCGAACGCGGTGATGGTGCCGTCCTTCTTGCCGCCGATCTTCACCGTGCCGCTGGCACTCGGGCGGTTGCCGGCGGTGGTGATTTCCTCTTCGCGGTCGAGCATGAATTTGACCGGCGCGCCCGCGCGCCGGGCCAGATCGACTGCGGCGAAGCCGGGCACGCCGGGGCTGAACTTGCTGCCGAACCCGCCGCCCATGAAGTGCGTCACGCACTTCACCTTGCTCGGCGGGATCCCGAACCGGCCCGCGAGCGCCGCGGCGACCGAACTCACCGCTTGTGTGGAGGCCCACACGGTCAGGCCGTTGCCGTCCGCGTCCCACTCGGCGACGAGGCCGTGCGATTCGAGGCACTGGTGCGAGATGACCGGTACGCCGTACGTGCCCTCGTGAACGACTTCGGCGTCCTTGAACCCGGCGTCGGGGTCACCGCGCGTCGCGTCCTTGATGGAGTCGTCGAAATTCGCCGGCAGCGGGCCGGGAGTTGTCTTCTTCTTGCGGTCCTTCAGAACATCTTCTTCGACGACCATGTGATCGAGGATTTCGTATTCGACCTTGATCGCCCGCAGCGCGTCCTTCGCGTGTTCCTCGGTGTCGGCGGCGACCGCGGCGATCTCGTCGCCGGCGTAGTACAACTCGCGCCCGACCGCGTCCTGCTCGTTTTCCACCTGAACCTGATCGTCTACCTTCAGATCGGCGAGCTTCACCACCTTGTTCCTGCGGATGATGGTCACGCCCGGGGTCACCCTCACCGTCCGCATCACTTCCTTGTCGGTCTTCTTCTTGCCGGGAACGCTCTTGAGTTCGAGCGAATCGCCCTCGGCCTTCACGACGATCCAGTTGGTCGCCGGGAGGATCATCACCAGCGCCTTGAACCCGGGCGTCTTCTTGGCGGCGGTGGTGTCGATGCTCTTGATCCTGGCGTGTGCGTGCGGGCTGCGGAGCATCACCGCGTGCAGCAGCCCGGGGCGGTTGATGTCGTAGCTGTACTTGGCGCGCCCGGTGGATTTCTCCGGGCCGTCGATCCGCTTGACCTTCGTGCCGAGCAGGCGTCGTTGTTTGGGCCAGCCTTCTGCCATGACTCAGCCCCCCTTCTTGCAAAGTTGAACGATGGCGCCGCGCATCTGTTCGTAGGTGCCGCAGCGGCAGATGTTGCCGGTGAGGGCGGCTTCGATCTGTTCGGGCGTGGCGTTCGGGTTCTTGTCGAGCGCCGCGCGGATCGACACGACGAACCCCGGCGTGCAGAACCCGCACTGTTGGGCGTCGTGATCGACGAACGCGATGGGCACCGGGTCAAGTTTGCCACCGGCGGCGAGCGATTCGGCGGTCTTCACGTCCGCGCCGCGGGCTTCAACCGCGAGCATGGTGCAGGAGTACACCGTGCGGCCGTTGAGCATGACGGTACACGCGCCGCAGGTGCCGCGATCGCACACCCGCTTGCACCCGGTGACGTCGAGGTGGTTCCGCAGCGCGTCGAGCAGCGTGACACGCGGTTCCACGCTGGTGGAGACCTTCTTGCCGTTGACGGTGAGTTCGACGAGTACCGCACCAGGACCGTGCGCCGGTGCGCCCGCAGCTCCGGGCTGCGCGGCGGGAGCCAGTTCCGCCTGGAGGCCAGTCAGCGCGGCGGTTGCGGCGCCGGTGCCTGTTAAGAAGCCGCGTCGCGACACGCCGCCGCGGGCTTCTCCGTTGGAGTCGTTCATACCGCTCGACCCTCGGATGTGTGGGGAGGAGGTTGGGCCGGGCTGCGATTCTAAGCGGGCCGATGGGGCATAGCAAGCAACTGCTTCGCATTGCGTGACCGGAAATTCCAGCGTTCGGCACAGTCGGGAATAACGCTTCCCGGTGCTGCCGCGGGTATCATCGGTGAAATGCGGAGGGCGAGTGATGAACGAGCAGGAATGGATTCGGACCGAGGAAGAATGGACGACTTGGGCTGATCCGCAACTGATGCTGGCCTTCATGAGAGGTAAGGTAAGTGACCGACGACTGACCTTATTTGTCCTGGACTGCGCGTATAGGAACTGGGCGTCACTCGATGAAGCGGGGCGGAGGCTTTACCAGTTGCTGGACCTGTACACCGAAACCCGAATTGGCCTCGATGAGTTAAACGCGGCCTACGACGAAGCCACGCAAGGTAACATCGAAGAGGCACCGGATCGCTATGAGCTTGCTTTCTGGGACTCCGATGCTTACCAGATAAATTCCAAGAATCGTCCAGCAGAGCGTGCAGCCCAACTCGCTACCATTCGCGACATCTTCGGCAACCCCTTCCGACCGGTCACTTTCGATCCCGCGTGGCGCACGACGGACGTGATGCTCCTCGCGCGCGGGATTTACGAGGAGAAGGCGTTCGACCGGATGCCGATCCTCGCCGACGCGCTCCAGGACGCCGGCTGCGACTCCGACGCCCTCCTCGCGCACGTGCGGGACACGAGCGCTCCGCACGTTCGCGGGTGCTGGGCGCTCGATTTGGTGTTGGGGAAGGAGTAGGTAGCGGCTTTCAGCCCCGGAGGGGCGACCGATGGTAGCCCGGGGTGAAGCGAGGCTTTGCGAGCGAAACCCCGGGTCCGCGATTGAATCAACCTCAAGCCCCGTTAGGGGCGACAGCATTCGCCGGAGGTTCTGTCGCCCCTCCGGGGCTTCGATCCTTTCTGCATCGGTTCCCAGGGTTGCGCCGCTGCGCGGCTCCACCCTGGGCTAACATCGGTCGCCCCTCCGGGGCTGAAGAACAACCCGATCGGCACCCGTTGTCCTACGGCCGCAGCTGCGGGGCTGGGTCGCCGTTGGGAACCGCCCGCGGTTCGGTCTTTGGCTCCGCGTCCGGTTCGGGCGGAACCGTTGTGCTCGTCGCCTTCGGGCGCGTCAACAGCCACGCGGTCGGCGCGATCACCAGCGCCGTGCCCACCAGGGCGGTTCCGTTCACGGTGCGGTCGAACGCCCACGCGCACATCGCCATCACGAACACGATTTGCGTTAACCCCACCACCGACACCTTCGCCGGTGCGCCGCGGCCGAACGCGAGCGTCAGGAACACTTGCCCGATCGTCGCCGAGACGCCGATCCCGAGCAATCTCAGTAGCACCCCGGCTTCCGCGACCCGTGCGATCGGTTCGGTGCGCTCGGTCACGAAGAACGCGGTGCCGCAGAACACCGTCGCCACCGCGGAGAAGTGAACGACCACTGCCCGCGGGTCGATGTCGCCGAGCCGGTTCAGACCCAGCATCGCCACCGCTGTGAACGCCGCGGCGCCCAGCGCCGCGAACACGCCGAGGTTCCCCGCTTCCAGGTGCGGTTGCTCCACCAGCACCACGCCAACCACACCGACCAGGATCGCGACCCCGGTTTTCCACCCGGGCAAATGCCCATAAAGCGGCCACGACAACAGCGCGACCCAGATCGGAAACGTATTCGAGAGCGTCACCACGTCTTCGGCGTGCAGGTGCCCGAACGCGAAGAACGCGGCCACCATGCTGCAACTGCCGGCGACGCTGCGGATCCACAGGCGCCACGGGCGCAACCAGACCAGTTTCACGCCGGCGTGCCACGCGAGAACCGCGGCGAACACCGCGACGAGGCCGGCGCGGAACACGGCCACCGTCTGCCAGTCGCACAGCGGGGGCGAATCGGGGGTCGGGCGCCGGGTGAGGGCTTCGGCCAAAACGGCCATCACCGCGAACGAGAACGAGCCGCACAGCATCCAGATGTACGGCCGCGCGTCGGGATGAGTCATGGAGAAACTCTATCGGCGGCGGGCGATCGGGAGTAGGCGGGTCGGTGTGCGCTGCATTACAATCGAGTCATCGTTTCGCGATCGTCCCGAAGGGACGGCGCTCGCAACCGGAGGGTTCGCCCGTGGTGTATCCGTCGGGGCGCTGGGACGGGTTCTGGATGCACAAGCTCGTCGGCCGCGGGCCGATGACCCCGCTGACGCTGCGGTTCGCGATGGGCCGCGTGAGCGGGGAAGGGCGAGACATGGTCGGCGCGTTCACGTTCGCAGGCGAGTACGACGAGACCACCGGCGCGGTGCGGATGGTCAAGCAGTACCTCGGCAAGCACCAGGTGCTCTACGTGGGGCAACCGGACGGCGAGGGGAGCATTCAGGGGACGTGGTCCATCGGCCGACTCGACTCCGGGCCGTTCCTGCTACGCCCCGCGGTGCCGAAACCGACCGGCAACGAACCGATCGAGGAAATGTAGAATGTAGTAGGCACACGCCGTGTGCCGTCGCGATACCAAACAAATCCCAACGGCACACGGCGTGTGCCTACTACTTTGAGAGTGCTGTCGTGCTTCGTATCGGGCATCCCCACCGCCGTGAGTTCCTCCGCGTCGGCGGGCTGGGTGCCGCGGGCGTCACGCTTTCGGCCCTTCTTCGTAACGAGGCGAACGCGACCGAACGGCGGCCGAAGTCGGTCATATACGTCGTCCTCGACGGCGGGCCGAGCCACATCGACATGTGGGATCCGAAGCCCGACGCGCCCGCGGAGGTGCGCGGGCCGTTCAAACCGATCGCCACGAAACTTCCCGGCGTGCGGTTCACCGAACTGCTGCCGATGCACGCCGAAATGGCGGATCGGATCGCGGTCCTGCGCGGGATTCAATCCGTCGAGAACGACCACTTCCTGAGCGAGGTCTACAGCGGCCTTCCGCGAACCGCCGGCAAGCGCCCGTGCTTCGGGTCGGTCGTCAGCAAGCTCGCCGGCGGCAACGCGCTCATCCCGCCTTACGTCAGTCTCAACCGGCCCACCACCGACCAGTTCGAGTTCGAGAAACCGTACTACGCCGGCTCGCACCACGCCCCGTTCCGCCCGTTCGGTAGCGCGGTGGACGATCTGACTCCGGTCAAAGCGCTCGATGCGTTCGAGGACCGCAAGACGCTCCTCAAATCCTTCGACACCCTCCGCCGCGACATCGACCGGCTCGACTCGATTCGCGCCCTCGACCAGTATCAATCGAAAGCACTCGAAATCATCACATCGCCGAAGGTGCGCGAGGCGTTTGATCTGTCGAAAGAACCTCCGAAGAACATCGCACGGTACGGGAGCGGCAAGTACCCGCACCAGACCGTGAAGGACATCTTCTACCCGTGGGACGCGAAGCCGTTCGTCCTCGCGCGGCGGCTCGTGGAAGCGGGAGTGCGGGTCGTCACGCTGCGGGCCGGATCGTGGGACCACCACAGCGGCCCGCAGGCGGACATCTTCCACGCGCTCAAGCACCTCGTCCCGCTCATGGACCGGAGCGTGTCCGCACTCATCACCGACCTGGAAGCCCGCGGGCTGGCCGATGACGTACTCGTGGTCGTGCTCGGCGAGTTCGGGCGCACGCCGAAGATTACCTACCCGGGGCCGGGACGCGAGCACTGGGCCGACGCCGGGTGCGCGATTTTCTTCGGCGGCGGGCTAAAATCCGGGCTGGTCGTCGGAGAAACCGACAGTCGCGGCGAGCGCGCCAAAACCGGCGCGACCCACTTCCAGAACCTGATCGCCACCATCTACAAAGTGCTGGGAATCGAGCCGAATACGACGCTCGCGGACTTTACCGGCCGCCCTCAATTCCTGCTCGACGTGAACGCACCCGTCAAAGAACTGCTCGATTGAGGGCTGCGCCGCGTGTAGCAGTTGGATACCCGCGCCGATTCTCCAAACTCTTTCGCTCCTGATTCGTCCTGATGTTTCCACCCCCGCGCGCGCCGAGTGAGGTCGAGACGCACCACGATGAGGAGACATCATGACGCGATTCGCTCTCGCGGCCGTTCTGGTCGCGGCGCTGGGGCCGGTGGCCACAGCCCAACCGATGCCGCCCGCACAACCGCAGCCCCCACCGGCGCCGGTACCGGAAATGGTGCCGCCGGTGCCCCCGCCGCCGGCGGTGTACCGGCCCAACGTGTACGTTCCGCCCAACGCCAGGCCCGGCCCTGCGATCCCGTACCACAAGAGCGGCGGCGTGGTGGTCGGCGCCTACGGGTTCTACCCCTACGACACCGGCGACTGGTTGCTCGGGGGCGCCGACGGCATCTCGCGCCAGAGCGGATCGTTCACGATGGTCGCCCCCGGCGTGTTCCCGGCCCCACACCGGCACCCGCTGTTCGGTCACGGCAAACGGCGTTGACGAGTTACGAACGGATGGGTATTTGAATGTGCAGCCGATCGGTTACGATCCGGCGACCGGATCGTCGGAGAATCCGTTACCATCGTCGCCCCGAACTTGCGTAGAGTGTCTTGTCGGCACAATCCACTGGCATGAGAATGTGAAGAGAGTTGTCTCTCTCATTTTTCTCTCACAAATAGACGGCGACTCGCGGTTCGGTTGCGGTGTCCGATTCACCGGGCCAGCAAAGCCCGGCTCGCGGTTTCAGTGACCCGGTGCGGAACTTGTGACCCGCGCGCGGGTTGCTTATAGTACTTTTTCCTTCCACGCGCCCAGTCGTACCCAAGCAGGTTTTCATCATGCTTCCTTCCTGGCTGCGTCAGTTCAAGAATCGTTTGGTGGGCCACGGGGCGGGCCGGCCGGTTCGGCGGCCCCGGCCGCGCTCCGAGCAGTCCAACCTCGTCTTCGAAATGCTCGAGGACCGCTCGGTTCCGGCGGTCGCGATCTGGACCGGCGCCGCGATCCCGGAGCCCACAACGGGGCAGAGCGACGCCACTTGGAGCAACCCGAACAACTGGCTGAACGGCATCGCGCCGTACAGCCCCGGGGACGACGTGATCTTCCCGCCTGTGTCCGGGGCCAACAAGCCGCCAGCGGCCGTCGTCAACGGCGTGTTCTTGTGGCCGAACGGAACCCACAACGACCCGACGCCGACGCAACCGGTCAACGGCGGTATTCTGGGGAACTCGCTCGTCGATGCGAACCCGTTCTCGTTCGACGGCAGTTGGACCATCGGGCGGTTTCTGATCCAGGATGACAACTACCACATCGAGGCGTTCCCCAACGTACCCCAGGTCATCAACATCCAGGACGCGATCGTCGCCGACATCCCTCAAACCCTGGGACCGCTCACCGGGCTGTCGCTCATCGGGCCGCTGTTCGCCCCGGCTGGTGGCGCGGTGTCGAACCTGCGCATCAACCTGAACGGGCCGAACCAGGAGATCCGCAGCGACAACGTCGGGATCCTGCGGATCACCGCGAGCATCTTCGACAGCCCGGTTAACGGCGAATCCGGGTTCCTCAAGACGGGCGTCGGGGCGTTCAATCTGGCCGGAAACAACTTCTACACCGGGTCGGTGCGGGTCGGCGAGGGGACGCTCATCGCGTCCGACAGCCAGGCCCTCGGGACCATCGACAAGGGCACGTCGGTTGACGCGCTGCCGGGAACCACAGTCGGCGCCACCCTGGCCGTCTCCAACGGCGCCGTCATCTCCGACTCGATCACCCTGCGCGGGGCCGGGGTCAACGGCGCCGGCGCGCTGCGCAACAGCAACGACCCGTTCCGCACCTTCGTCCCCGACCCCCAACTGTTCGAACTGGCTTTCCAGGGCACCCTGGACGGCGGCGTCACCCTGGTCGGCAACGTGACGATCGGCGGCGACGCCGGCATCCTCGACTTCGCCGGTCCCGGGATCAGCGGCGGCGGCACCAACTTGACCAAGGTCGGCAGCGCGCGGCACGAGTTCCTGGTCGCCAACACCTACTCGCACAACACCCTCATCACCCAGGGGTCGATCGCCATCTTCGACAGCAACGCGCTGTCGAACTCGTCGTTCGCGACGACCTCGACGACCGTGTTCAACGGGGCCGCGCTGTTCACGAACGCCGGCCTGGCCGTCCCCGAGACGCTGTTCCTCAACGGCAACGGGTTTTCCGACGCCGCCGGCCGGCCGCTCGGCGCGCTCAACCTGGAATCAGGGTTCGGCAGCACGTGGCTCGGGACCATCACCCTCCAGAGCGCCGCGTCCATCGGCGCCACGCTCTCCTCTCAGTTGCTCCTGGCCGGGGCCCTCGGCGGCGCGCCCGACCTGGGCAAGGTGGACCAGGGGAACGTGCGGATCGCGCGGGCCAACGACGGCAGCCAGCCGGTCGGGTTCGCGGCGTTCACCGGTAACACGACGGTATCCAACGGCACCCTGGAGATCGCCCACGAACTGGCTCTCGGCACGGCCGGGACCGTCGCCGTGACCTCGACGGCGGGCACCGCCGGCGCCGCCGGCACCCTCCAGATGGAGGGGAACTACACGTTCCTCCGCCCGCTGGCGCTCGCCGGCGTCGGGTTCAACACCCAGGGCGCGCTGCACCTGGTCAACGCCGGGTCTGCCATCAGCCTGATGGGGGGTGTGAACCTCGTCTCCGCGGCCTCGGTCCAGACCGACCCGTCCACCACGCTGACGATCAACAGCGCGATCTCCGGCACCCCCGCGGACAACACGACCACCCCGCCGATCGTGGCGGCGAGCTTCGAGAAGACCGGGGCCGGCACGCTCGTCCTGAGCAACGACAACACCTACACCGGGGCCACGGCCCTCCGCGCCGGGCTGACGCAGATCACGACCGCCCAGGCGTTCGGCGACCCCATCGGTGACGGCACGACCGTGTTCGCCGGCGCGACCCTGCAACTGGTCAACCCGCTGTCCCTGACGGAGGACATCACGCTCTCGGGCACCGGCCTCGCCGGTAACGGGGCGCTGCTCGTGCCGTCCGGGGCCAGTTCGGTGACCGGGCTGGTTTCGCTCCTGGGTATCGACAGCACCCGGGCCGACATCAACATCGCCGCCGGCGGCTCGATGGCGTTCACCAACGTCGTCAGCGGCGACGCCGACCTGCACCTGATCGGGCCGGGCGAGCTCCAGTACACCGGCACCAACGACAACACCCACAACGGCCGGATCTTCATCGACAACGGCACCCTGGCGCTGGCCACGGCGCCCGGGGTGAACGCGGTCGGCGGGATGACGTTCAGCTCGCCGCAGTTGTCGAAGATCGTCGTCGGCGACTCGATCGGGGCCAACAACTCGGCCCAGCTCCGCCTGGACGCGCCCAACCAGATCCCCGAGGTGGTGGACGGGGTGACGATCGTCGTCAGCGCCCTGCGGGACGGGCTGATTAACCTCAACGGCAGCAACGAGACGCTCGGCGGGCTGTCGCTGACCGGGGCCGAGGTCGTCACCGGGACCGGCATCCTGACGCTGGCCAGCGACGTCGATGTCTTCGGCTCGTCGGAGCCGTCGCGGATCAACGGCTCCGTGGACCTGGGCGGGGCCACCCGCACGTTCTCGACCCGCGGCAACGCCGGGCTGACGTTCTTCGCCAGCGCCAACCCGGTCCAGTTCCAGTCCTCGGTCACGTTCACGTTGCAACTCGACACGACCGGCGGGCCGAACGCGACCGGCAGCGTCCGGTTCACCCGGATCAACCCGACGACCGGCGCCCGGACCACTCTGGGCACCGGCACCGTCATCGGCAACGTGGCCACGTTCAACACCAGCAACATCCCCGCGGGCAGTTTCATCATCGAGGCCGCGTACCTCGGGGACGCCAACTACGCCCCCCAGTCGATCAACCTGCCCTCGAACCTTCTGGTGGTCGGCGCGCCGACCCGCTCGACGGTCAGCTCGAACCAGAACCCGACCGGCGGCGGGGTGACGTTCACCTACACCGGCACCGCCCTGACGGGCAACCCGGTGCCGACCGGCACGGTCACGTTCTTCGCCGACGGCTCGCCCATCGGCACCCGCACCCTGACGGGTGGCTCGACGACGCTGAGTACCAGTTTGGCGACCGGCACCTACGTCATCACCGCCCAGTACAACGGCGACCAGTTCAATGCGCCGCAGACGGTGACCCTCGGCACGTTCACGGGTGGGGTCCAGACGGAGCAGCGGGTGGTCGATGCCCCGCAGTTCCAGATCTCGCTGAACACCAACCCGGTGGTCACCGGCCGGACCATCCGCTTCACGCTCACCGGCACCCAGCAGCCCGGCAACCCGGCCCCGAGCGGTTCTGTGACGTTCTTCATCAACAACAACCCGGTCGATTTCGGGACGCTCGACGCCAACGGCGACTACACGTCGCCGAACCCCGTCCTGATCGGGCTGGCCGCCGGCGACTACACGGTTACCGCGCAGTATTTCGGCGACTCGCTCTATGAGCCGCAGCTCATCACCCTGGCGCCGCCGCTCAAGGTGCTCGCCGCCCCGGCGGCGAACGCGTCGCTGGCGGTGGTCACCTCGAACAAGAATCAGGCGCAGCCGGGCGACCCGATCACGTTCTCCTTCGAGATCATTCCGGCCACGGACGGGTCCACTCCGAACCCGGCCACGGGGCGGGTGATCTTCCTGGCCAACGGAGTCCCGCTGAACAACGACATGCCGTCCTTCCTCGCTGGCGGGGTGGCGACGTACACCACCCGGCCCAACCTGAACCAACTGACGACCTCCGGCGTCTACACGATCACCGCCCAGTACCGGCTCGGGAACTACCCGGACGCGAACCCGGTGCTGGCGCCGAACCAGATCGTGATCAACCCGCTGGCCATCCAACTGGCCTCCAGCCAGAACGTGGCCCCGATGGGGCCCAGTCAGAGCATCACGTTCGCCTTCACCGCGGTCCGGCAAAGCCCGAGCGACCCGGCCCCGACCGGCACCGTCAATTTCTTCGACGGGCCCACCCTGCTCAGCGCCACGGCCGTGCCGCTGGTCTTCAACACGTTCACGGGGGTCGGCTCGGCCAGTTTCACCGTCGGCGGCACCACCCCCCTGGGGTTCGGGACGCACAACATCCGCGCGGTGTACTCGGGCGACGCCAACTACCCGCAGACCGAGGTGACGCTCGCCCCGACGCAGCAGGTGGTGAGCCCGGCCGTCTTCCGCGTCACGTCGAACGATTTCGTCTCGCAGCCGGGCCAGAACGTCACGTTCTCCTTCACCAGCCAGGCGGCGGTGAACACCTCGGTGCCGAGCGGCACCGTGACGTTCCTCGATAACGGGGTGCCGATCCCCGGCGGGAGCAACCTGGCGCTGGCCGGCGGGAACCGGTCGTTCACCACCAACGCCCTGACGCTCGGGACGCACGTGATTACCGTCGCGTACTCTGGGGACGCGTTCCACGAGCCGATCACGGTCACGCTCCAGCCCAACCAGGTGGTCGCCGCGACGGACCCGACCCCGCCGGCCTCGACCGCCTCGGCGTCGGGCGCCTCGCTGGAGGAGAACGCCGTGATCACCGGCGCTTCGGGCGCCGGCATCATCAAGAACGGCCTGGGTATGATGACCCTCACCACCCCCAACCTCTACACCGGCCCGACCACCGTGGCGAGCGGGCTTCTGACTCTGGGTGTGAACGACGCGCTGCCCGACACCGCGCTGACAATCAACGCCCCCGGGGTGCTGAACGTCAACGGGGTCACCGACGCGGTGGCGTCACTGTCGGGGACCGGCACCCTGGCCCTGGGCACCGGCTCGCTGACGACCGGTCAGAACAACGCCTCGACCACGTTCTCCGGCCCGATCACCGGCTCGGGGGCGCTCTCGAAGGTTGGCACCGGCACCCTGACGCTCACCGGCAACAGCCCGGCGTACACCGGCACGACGACCGTCGCCGGCGGCACGGTGGAGGTGAACGCCAATCAGGGGAATGCGGCGGTCAGCGTTCTGAACACCGGAACCCTGGCCGGGACCGGGCCGGTCGGACCGATCACGGTCGCCACCGGCGGATCGGTTTCTCCGGGCACGGGTGGGACCACTCCGACGACTGCGACACTCAACTCCAACGGGAGCGTGGCGTTCTCCGACAACGCGTCGTTCGTCGCCCAGGTGAACGGCACCGGCGCCGGGCAGTTCGACCAACTGGCCGCCACCGGGGCCGTCAACCTCGGCGGGGCGCGGCTGATCCTGACGTTCGGGTCCATGTTCAGCCCGGCCGTCGGGACGACGGTGAACCTGGTCACCGCGACCGGCGGTCTGTCCGGCCAGTTCCGCGACGGGGCCGGCAACCTGTTGGCCGACGGGGCCACGTTCACCGCCGACGGGCTGACGTACCGCATCAACTACACCGCCAACAACGTCACCCTGACGGTGACGGCCTACGCCCTGAACGTCGCGCTGGTCTCGGCGAGCAACCCCTCGACGCCCGGCACCGCGGTGTCGTTCACCGCGACCTTCACCCCGGTGCGGGCCGGGGCGCCCACCCCGACCGGGGCCGTGCTGCTCAAGAACAACGGCACCACGTTCGGGTCCGGCACGCTGTCCGCCGGGGTCAACTCGGTCACGGCCTCGACGACGTTCGCCACCACGGGGACGTTCGTCATCACCGCCGAGTACGCCGGCGACGCGAACTACGCGGCGTCCACGACGACCCTGAACCAGGTGGTGAACATCCCCACGACCACCACGCTCGTCACGTCCGCCGGGCGGATCGAGTTCGGCCAGTCGGCGACGTTCACCGCGACGGTGGCCAGCGGTGGGGCCGGGACGCCCACCGGGACGGTGACGTTCGTCAACGCGACGACCGGGACGACGCTCGGCACCGTGGCCCTCGGTGCGAACGGGCAGGCGTCGATCACCGTGCCGTTCAACACCGCGGGCACGTTCACGATCCGGGCCACGTACTCCGGTGACACGAGCTTCCGCGCCAGTTCGGCCACGGTCACCGAGGTCGTGAACCGGCGGGCCCCGTACTACACCAACGCGGTGGTGCTGGGCAACCTGCTGGTGATCCAGGGTAACGGCGTCCCGGGCGGGATCGCGGTCATCCCGGTGCCGGCCGGCACGGTCGCCCTGTTCGCGGACATCAACGGGGACGGGGACGGCGACGTGATCCTGTTCCTGCCGAACCTGATTCTGGTCGCCGACGGGGCGACCGGGCGGCTCCTGGCTCTGGGCGCCGACATCAACGGCGACGGGGCGGGCGACCTGCAACTGTTCAACGACGACGGCACCACGACGACGATCGACGGGAAGACCGGGCGGCGGACCACCGTCTGACCGGTAACTGGAGGAACCCCGTCTTCGGGGGGCACCCCGGGAAACCGCGGGCCCCCAACAAACCACCCGCGCCCGGGCCCCCCCGGGGGCCCCGGCCGGGGGGGTTTG
>CAZBXY010000054.1:31507-32642 GCA_964495365.1 uncultured Frigoriglobus sp.
CTGACCGGTAACTGGTGCAACCCGGTCTTCGTGGCACAGGCTCGAAAGCCTGTGCCACGAAAGAACGACCCGGCCCGGGCGCACACGTGGCGCCCGGGCCGGGTTGTTTTCGGCGCGGTCGGGTTCTCTACAATTCGCTCATGAGTTCTGCCATTCGCGTTCGCGGCCTCGTCAAGACGTACCCCGGCCGCCCGCCGGTCGAAGCGGTTCGCGGGCTGGACCTGGAAGTTGTCGCCGGCGAGTGCTTCGGGCTGCTCGGCCCCAACGGGGCCGGCAAAACCACCACGCTCGAAATCATCGAAGGATTGCTCGACCCGACCGCCGGCGAGGTGGAGGTGTTGGGGCTGACGTGGGGCACCGGGGACGCCGAGATCCGGCGCCGGATCGGCATCTCGCTCCAGGAAACGCGCCTCTCCGACAAACTGACGGTGCGCGAAACGGTCGCGCTGTTCCGCTCGTTCTACCCGGCCGGGCTGACGCCCGACGAGGCCATTGCCCGCGTGAGCCTCGAAGAGAAGGCGAACAGCTACGTGGACAAGCTCTCCGGCGGGCAGCGGCAGCGGCTGGCGGTGGCGACGGCGCTCGTGGGCGAGCCAGACCTCTTGTTCCTCGACGAACCGACCACGGGCCTCGATCCGCAGTCGCGCCGACAACTCTGGGACGTGATCCGCGCGCAGAAGGACCGCGGGCGGACCGTCGTCGTCACGACGCACTACATGGACGAGGCCGAGCGCCTGTGCGACCGCGTGGCCGTCATCGACCACGGGAAGGTGATCGCGCTGGGCACGCCCTCCGAACTGATCGCCCGCGTCGGCGGCGAGCACGTTATCGACCTGGACCTCGACGCCGGCCCGCGCCCGGCGCCGGCGGCGCTGGCCGAGTTGCCCACCGTGAACTCGGTGCGCGAGGAGGGCGAGCGCGTCACGCTGACCGCGGGCGAGCCGCACCGCGCGCTGCCGGCGCTGCTCGATTTGGTGCGCACGAGCGGCGCGAAGCTCGCCGGCCTGACGACCCGACACGCGACCCTCGAAGACGTGTTCGTCACCCTCACCGGCCGGCACCTGCGCGACTCGGAATAATCATTGGTCATTGGTCATTGGTCATTGGTCATTGGTCATTGGTCATTGGTCATTGG
>CAZBXY010000055.1:0-32481 GCA_964495365.1 uncultured Frigoriglobus sp.
CGGACGACCCAAGCGGAAGACCGCCATATGAGACACTGCCAGCGGGTTCATGTATTAGGGACCGGCCGGTCACCCTCGAACGTCTGCCCAACGGCCTGGGCGCGGGCAAGCCGCACTTCTGGCAGAAGAACACGCCCGCGTCGTACCCGAACTGGATCCCGCGCGTCGAACTCGAAACCGAGGGCGGCAAGGCGGTCAAGTACGTCCTCGTGAACGACGAATCGACGCTCGTGTACCTCGCGAACCAGGGGGCACTCACGTTCCACCCATGGCTCTCGCGCCTCGACGACCTCGACCGCCCGGACTTCGTCCTGTTCGACCTCGATCCGGGCGGGGCCGCGTTCGCCGAGGTTGTCGCGGTCGCGCGGGCGCTGCACGACGCCCTCAAGGCCTACGGAAACGAGGCTGTGGTTAAGACGTCGGGCAAGACCGGCCTGCACGTCCTCGTCCCGTGGCGCGAGTCGGGCGGCTACGACGAGGCGCGGGCCTGGGCGCTACAAGTCGCGGGGCGGGTGACCGCAACACTGCCAGAGCGAGCCACGACCGAAATCCGCAAGATCAAGCGTAACGGGCGCGTGTACATCGACGTGCTGCAGAACGCCCGCGGGCACCACGCGGTTCCGCCGTACGTCCTCCGCGCGGTGCCCGACGCGACGGTCTCGACCCCGCTCGCGTGGTCGGAGCTGCGTTCGGATCTCGACCCGAAGCGGTTCACGCTCCGCACAGTCCCAGGTCGCCTCGCGCGCCAGAAGCGCGACCCGATGGTGCCACTGCGCTCGAAGTAGCCGGTCTGACCGGTCGGTACGGTGGTTGCATCGAGGAGAGGCCTCAATAGGTCGCCCGTCCACCGCGACCGGTACCGCACCGGTCGGAATCAATTGAGAGTCCCGCATGTGGATCTTCATCATTCCCATAATTCTTCTCGGACTCCTGGCCCTCCTGGCCGCCGCGTTCTTCTTCGCGCGGCGCGACGTGGCACGTGGCGGGCCGCACCCGGACGACCTGCTGGGGCAACGTGAGTAACTCCACCGCTCGCGGCCAATGTCGATCTGCGCGTGGGAGCACAGTTCCGGCCTGTACGGCGCCGTACGAGTCAAGAGCGGCACGGGCGCTAACGACCGGTTGTCGGAGTGGTGAGGAACTCGACGAGCCGCCGGTTTACCTCGTCCGGCTCCTCGTGCAGCAACCAGTGACCGGCGGTCGGGAATGTCTCCAGACAAGCGGAGTCGCACATGGCGGCCGAAGCCGGGGCCAGATCGCGGTCGAAGAACGCGTCGCGCCGGCCCCACAGCAGGAGCGTCGGCACGCGGACCCGCGCGTCGGGCAGGAGGAGCGGGTGGCGCGCGGCGGCGCGATACCAGTTCACCATCGCGGTCAGCGCGCCGGGCCGCTTCCACGCGCGGCGGTAGTGGCGGAAGTCGGCGATGGTAAAAGTGCCCGGCCGGGCGGTCGTTCGCATCGATCGAGTGAGAAATCGGTAGTCGGTTCACTCGGCCACGCGTTCCGGTAATGCCGGGATTTGCGCTGCGAACATGTACCAACTCCGCGCGAGTTGTGACCAACTGCCCTCCAGCGCCGCCTGCATGGCACGCGGGTGCGGGCAGTTCGCCACGACCAGCCGCGCCACCCGCTCCGGCCACAGCGCGGCTAGCGCCCACCCCACCGCTCCACCCCAGTCGTGTCCGACAATCGCGGCTCGCGCGAGCCCCAACTGGTCGAGGCACGCGATCACGTCCGCGACGAGTCGATCGACCGTGTAGTCAGTAACGTTGGCCGGCTTGTCGCTGCGGTTGTATCCGCGCTGGTCGGGCGCGATCACGCGGAACCCGGTGTCGGCCAGCGGCCCGATCTGGTACCGCCACCCGTACCAGAACTCGGGAAAGCCGTGGAGCAACACCACCGGAGGTCCGTGCGGATCGCCCGCGGTGACCGCGTGCAACCGAACACCGGCTCCCGAAGTCCAGAGATTGGTTAGCCGGGTCACCGTCCGCATGGCTCACCTCAGAACGTTTCCTAACGGCATCGGCTGCGAAGGGTGTGCCGATGTGTTGGCACAGTATTTGTGAAGAAGCAATCGCGGGCGCGGGAACATGACAACCTGACAGGAGCAACGTTTGTCGGGAACTTTACCGACGCCGAGGAACCTCCTCGAATGATCCGACCGTCACCGCCCCGCCCGAATCGACGGTTCGGCCAACTTGTGGGAGCGTGTCATGCGCAGGATCCGCGTTCTTTTGGCGGACGACCACCCGGTCATCCGCGAGGGCTTGAAGGCGCTACTCGGCGCCGAGCCGGACATCGAGGTCGTTGCCGAAGCCGCCGATGGCCCGGAAGCGGTGAGCCGGACGGCCGAACTCGACCCCGACATCGTGGTGGTTGACGTGTCCATGCCGGGGCTGAACGGTGCCGAAGTCACGGCCAAGTTGCGCGAGGCGCGACCGGACAGAAAGGTCGTCGCGCTGACCGTTCATGAGGACAAGGGGTACCTGCGGTTACTCCTCGAAGCCGGTGCGGTCGGGTACGTCCTGAAACGGAGCGCCGCTGCCGAACTGGTGCGAGCGATTCGCGCCGTTGCGGAGGGCGGGACGTACATCGACCCGACGCTGACCGGCGCCCTGGTGGACAACTTCGTCCACCCGGTCCCAGCTCAGGAAGAGGCGCCCGTCAAATTGTCGGCGCGCGAGGCGGAGGTGGTGCGACTCATCGCCCAAGGGCACTCTAACAAGGAAATCGCCTCGCAGCTCAAGGTGTCGGTCAAGACGGTGGAAACGTACAAGAGCCGGGCGACGGACAAGCTCCGCCTGAACGGCCGTGTCGGCATCGTGAAGTACGCGGCCCAGCGCGGCTGGCTGTCGAGCTGACGGATCGAATACGGTCGGGTTCTCCGGTGCCGACGGGTCGGTATCGCAGGTGTAACGACCCGCTCCACTCGTGATGAGGTGCCAGGATGCCCGAGCGTAACCGCCCGACTCACCCGCGCCCGCAACTCCGCCGCCGCTGGACGTCGCTCGACGGCGTGTGGGATTTCGCGATCGACCCGGAGGCCCGCTGGGCGCCCGGCGAAGTGAATTGGGACCGCACTATCCGCATACCCTTTGCCCCGGAGACGGCCGCGAGTGGGGTCGGCGAATCGGGCTTCTACAAGCGGTGCTGGTACCGGCTCCGGCTCCCGCCACAACAGCTCACGACCCACGAACGGTTGCACGTCCACTTCGGCGCGGTCGATTACGAGGCGACCGTTTGGGTCAACGGCGAACTCGTCGCGACCCACCGCGGCGGGTACACCCCGTTCTGCGTTGACTTAACCGCCGCGGCCCTTGCGGGTGAGATCGAACTGGTGGTTCGTGCAGACGACGATCCGCACGACTTGGCGAAGCCCCGTGGCAAGCAGGACTGGCAGCTCCACCCGCACTCGATCTGGTATCCGCGCGCGACCGGTATCTGGCAGTCGGTGTGGTCCGAGGTGGTGCCGGCGGTGCGGATCGGGAAGCTCCGCTGGACGCCGACGCTGGAGCGCTGGGAGATCGGATTAGAGGCGTCGGTTCACACCGACCCGGGGCCGCCTCCGGACGAACTGCGCCTCCGCGTTAAGCTCACCGCCGGGCCGCTCCTCCTGGCCGACGACACCTACCGCGTCGTGGCCGGCGAAGTTCACCGCCGCATCGCGCTGTCGGACCCCGGCATCGACGACTACCGCAACGAACTGCTGTGGAGCCCCGAGCGACCGACGCTCATCAACGCCCACCTCCAGTTGCTCGGCGCCGACGGCACTGTGATTGACGAGGCGTGGAGCTACACGGCGCTGCGGTCGATCGCGGTCCAGGGCGACCGGTTCGTACTCAACGGCCGACCGCTCGCTCTGCGGCTCGTGCTCGATCAGGGGTACTGGCCCGAAACCGGTCAGACCCCGCCCGACGACGACGCCCTGCGGCGCGACGTCGAGCTGACGAAGGCGATGGGCTTCAACGGGGTGCGGAAGCACCAGAAGATCGAGGACCCGCGATACCTCTACTGGGCCGACGCGCTCGGTCTGCTCGTGTGGGAAGAGATGCCCAGCGCCTACCGGTTCTCGCCCGCCTCGGTGGAGCGCCTGACGGCGGAGTGGGCTGCGGTGATCGACCGCGACCGCTCGCACCCGTGCGTCATTGCGTGGGTGCCTTTCAACGAGAGCTGGGGCGTGCCCGACCTGCCCGACAGCCCGGCGCAGCGGAACTACGTGCGGGCACTATACCACCTCACCAAGACACTCGACCCGACTCGACCGGTGATCGGCAACGACGGCTGGGAGAGCGTCGCGACCGACGTCATCGGCATCCACGACTACGACGACCAACTTGAGCGCATTGCCGCGCGCTACGGCGCGGCCGATGACCTGTCGCGGCTGTTCCGCCGCGAGCGCCCCGGCGGGCGGATGCTCGTCCTCAGCGACGGCCCGCAGCACCCCGATCATCCGGTCGTGCTGACCGAGTTCGGCGGGATCGCGTACTCGCCGCACGACAACACGTGGGGCTACAGCCGCGTCGGGTCGAACGCGGCGCTCGCCGAGCGGTACGCACGGCTGCTGGCCGTGGTCCGCGCGCTGCCAGTGCTCGCGGGGTTCTGCTACACGCAGTTCGCCGACACGTATCAGGAGGCCAACGGGCTCCTGTTCGCCGACCGTACCCCGAAGTTCCGGCTCGAAGACATTGCGCGGGCGACCCGCGGCCCGTCCAACGCTCGGGAACACGAACAGGAGCAGGTTTGGCGCGACGAGCTGATGTGGAAGCAGCGCCGCGGTCGTTCAGATCCGGTGTGAACGCGCGTTCCCGACCGCGGGCGAGCAATTTCCGCCCCAATTCCGTTCAGCGGCTCTTCCCGACGGACCATTTTCCTGCGATTCCGCACCTTCCCGACGCGACGTAAGGATCACACCCATTTCCGGCACGCGGGCGTGGTTGTTGCTCTGCTGGCGGGCGATCATCAACAGTGACTCGCAGCATGAGGCACGCATGTCCGCTCCCGCTCCGCTGATCGTCTTTTGTCACCTCCGTTGGGATTTCGTCTTCCAACGCCCTCAGCACCTGATGACCCGGCTGGCCCGTACGCGGCCGATCTTCTTCGTCGAAGAACCGATCCACGAGTCGGGGCTTCCCCACTGGGAGGTGCGATCGGTCGCGCCGGGGTTGACCGTGTGGCAACCGCACACCCCGCTCGCGGGCGGCGGGTTCTGCGACGAGCAGTACCCGCACCTGCGCCCGCTGGTCCGCGAGCTGGCCGAACACGCCGGCGACCGGTACGACGTGTGGTTCTACACGCCGATGGCCCTCCCGCTGATCGACGGGCTCTCGCCGCGGGCCGTCGTCTACGACTGCATGGACGAACTGTCCGCGTTCAAGTTCGCGCCTCCGCAACTGCTCGACTTGGAGAGGCGGCTGTTGGAGCGGGCCGACGTGGTGTTCACCGGCGGGCCGAGCCTGTACCGTGCGAAAAAGGACCGGCACCCGAACTGCCACTGCTTCCCGTCGAGCGTGGACGCGGTCCACTTCGGCAAAGCGGCTGGCGCTCTGACAGACCCGCCGGAGCAGGCTGCCGTCCCGCGCCCGCGGCTCGGGTTCTTCGGCGTGATCGACGAGCGGTTCGACCGCGCGCTGCTCGCGGAGGCGGCGAACGCCCGCCCGGACTGGCAATTCGTGATGGTCGGCCCGGTGGTGAAGATCGACCCGGCCGAACTGCCCCCGAATCCGAACATCCACTACGTCGGCCAGCAGCCGTACGCGGCGCTGCCGGCGTTCCTGTGCGGGTGGGACGTGGCCCTGCTGCCGTTCGCGCGGAACGAGTCCACGAAGTACATCAGCCCGACCAAGACGGTCGAGTACATGGCGGCCGGCAAGCCGATCGTCAGCACGCCCATCACCGACGTGGCCGAGCCGTACGGCGCCATGGTCGGGCTCGCCGACACGGCGGCGGAGTTCGTCGCGGCGTGTGAGCGGGCGATGAGCGAGACCGCCGAACAGAAGGCACGGCGGTTGGAACTGTACCGCGGTGTGTTAGCGAAGACCTCGTGGGACGCGACCGCAACCCTGATGGCCGACCTCGTTGACAATTGCGGCTCGCGGATCGCGGAACGAAAAGCCAAGAACGGAGGCAGCGAAAGCACCGAAGTTCCGGTGCCGGATTCTTCACCCCGCGCTCCGAACTCCGCGCTCCGCGCTCCGGTGGTGGTCATCGGCGCCGGCCCAACCGGGTTGAGCGCCGCTTACCACCTCGGTGAGGACGCGCTTTTGCTCGAAGCGAATGACACGGTCGGTGGTTGGTGCCGGTCGCTGACCGACAACGGGTTCACGTTCGACTGGGCCGGGCACATCATGTTTTCCAACGACCCGTACGTCCACGAGATGTACGCGATGCTCCTGGGAGACAACGTCCACTGGCAGGACCGCGAGGCGTGGATCTACAGCAAGGACGTTTACACCCGCTATCCGTTTCAGGGGTCGCTGTACGGGCTACCGCCGGACGTGATCCGCGAGTGCATCGTCGGCGCGATCGAGTCGCGGTTCGGGCCGCTGAAGAAGGCTCCGGAGACGAAGGCGCCTCCGGAGCCATCCGCAAACGGCCACAGCGCGAACGGGAATGGCAGGCCGCGCACTAAGAACGGCGCCTGCGCCGCGCTCGGCACCGCCGACCCGAAGGACTCGGTCGTCTCCGACTGCTGCGGCGACGGGGTCGCGGAGAGCACCGCGCCGCTGGGCGAGCGCAACGGCAGGCACCCGCCCGGGGGTGGCACCATCGAGCCGAAGAACTTCGAGGAGTTCATCTACAAGGTGTGGGGGGCGGGCATCGCGAAGCACTTCGCGATCCCGTACAACCGGAAGATTTGGGCCGTGCCACTCGACACGATGGAAACGAGCTGGCTCGGCGGGCGCGTACCGCTGCCCGACCTGGAGGAGATGATCGACGGCGCCCTCTCGCCGAAACCGAAGCCGATGGGGCCGAACGCACGGTTCGGCTACCCGCTCCGCGGCGGGTTCCAGGCGCTCATGAACGGGTTCCTTCCCAGACTGCGAGGCGAACTCAGGCTCAACACCCGCGTGAAGGCGGTGTCGCCGTCGCGCCGGACCGTCACCACGCACGCCGGTGAGGAGATCGCTTACGACCGGCTCGTCAGCACGATGCCGCTGCCGGTGCTGATCCGCGCGATGGGCGACGAGGCGCCCGAAGACGTGCGGAAGGCGGCCGCGGCGCTGCGGTTCACGTCGGTGCGGTGCGTGAACATCGGCGTCGGGCGCGAGAACCTGACCGAGAAGCACTGGATCTACTACCCCGAGGACACGGTGTTCCACCGCATCTTCGTGCAGGGCAACGCGAGCCCGCACTGCAACCCGCCGGGCGGGTTCGGGCTGACGTGCGAGATCACCTATGGCCCGCTCAAGCCGCTCCCGTGCGACGGCAACGACCTCATCGACCTGTGCGTCCGCGACTGCATCCGGGTCGGGATGATCCGCGAAGGCGACCCGATCTGGGCGGCCAATCAGGTGGACATGCCGCACTCCTACGTGGTGTACGACCACGCCCGGCCGAAGAACGTGTCGCTGATCCGCGAGTGGCTCGGCGGACACGGGATTCTCCTGGCGGGCCGGTACAGCGAGTGGGAGTACTACAACTCGGACCACGCGTTCCTGGCTGGCAAGAAGGCCGCCGAGGCGGCGCGGGCCGCGCTGACCACCGCGACGGCGCGTGTCCCCGCGCCGGTCTGATCCACCCGCTCCGCCCGCGGCCGTTTACAACGAACCGACCACCGGCACGGATGCCGTTTCCCTCCGAGGCATCCGATGACTCGCACCGATACCGCTCCGGGAGACGCCACCAGGTCGGTAATGGACGCGCTCCTGGCCGCGGTTCCGACCGACTACCGCGGTCACGTCCGCGCCCTGCTCACCGACCCGCACTCCGGCGGGCGCGGGCTGCGCGCGCTTCTGGCGCTCCTCGACACCGACCCGCGCACGCTGCCGACGTGCCTGCCGACGGAACTGGTCGAGGTGTACCTCCACGACGACGAGGCCGAGCCGCTCCACGACTGCGAGCGGTGCGGGCTGCCGGTGCCGGTCCACGCCGGACGGCGGTGCGGACACGAGGCGAGCGTGGAACGCGAGTACTTCCCCAAGTGTCCGCATTGCGGCGGTCGGACGGGCCGGTTCGCGTTCTGGTCCGCCCGGCGCTGAGGGCACGATTCCAAGTGCCGGCTCCGGACCCCGGACCGGCTACCCGTTTCCATTTCGCACTCCGAGCTTCGTGCTTTCTTCAGGGAGGGACGGATGCGCGCCCCGACAGGCCGCCCCGAGGTGTGGGCCGGGATCGAATGCACGGTGAATCGCGTCGGCGACCGCTACCACGACCAGCTCGCGCGCCTGGGGCATGAAATCCGCCCGGACGACGTCGATCGGCTCGCGGACCTCGGCGTGAAGGCGGTCCGCTATCCCGTCCTGTGGGAGCGCCACGCGGCCGACCCTGCCGAATGGATCCGCACAGATGACCGCCTCGCGCGGCTGCGCGCCCGCGGCGTCCGCCCGATCCTCGGTCTCGTTCACCACGGGAGCGGCCCGCCGCACACGTCGCTCGTTGACCCCGGGTTCGCCGAAGGGCTGGCATCGTTCGCCGCGCAGGTGGCGGATCGGTACCCGTGGGCCGACGCGTACACGCCGGTCAACGAACCCCTGACCACCGCGCGGTTCACCGGGCTGTACGGCCACTGGTACCCGCACGGCCACGACGACGACACATTCGTTCGCTGCCTGCTGAACCAGTGCCGCGCCGTTGTACTCGCGATGGACGCCATTCGTCGCGTCAATCCGATGGCGCAACTCGTCCAGACCGAAGACCTCGGTCAGACGCACGCCCCGCCCGCCCTGCGATACCAAGCCGAGTTCGAGAACCGGCGTCGCTGGCTCTCCTGGGATCTCCTCTGCGGGCGCGTGTCCGGTGGGCACGCGCTGTCCGGCTATCTGAAATGGGCCGGTGCGAGCGACACCGATTTGAACTGGTTCCTTGACCACCCGTGCCCGCCGGATGCGTTGGGTGTCAACCACTACGTCACGAGCGAACGCTACCTCGACGACCGTTTGGATCTGTACGCGCCCGCGCTGCACGGCGGCAATGGCCGGCACCGTTACGTCGACGTCGAGGCGGTGCGCGTGCTCGCGCGCGGCACACTGGGGCCGCGAAAGATCATCCGCCAAGCGTGGAACCGCTATCGGATCCCGGTCGCCGTGACTGAGGCGCACTTGGGCTGCACGCGCGAGGAACAGTTGCGCTGGTTCGCCGAGGTGTGGGGCGCGGCCCGCGCCCTCCGTGCGGCCGGTGCCGATGTGCGCGCCGTCACGGTGTGGTCGGCGTTCGGCGCGTTCGACTGGGACTCGCTCGTCACGCTCGACCGGGGTCACTACGAGCCGGGCGCGTTCGATGCCCGCACCGAACCGCCCCGCCCCACCGCGATCGCGGCGCTCGTGAAACGGGTCGCCGCCGGGGGCGAACCCGATCATCCCATTCTCGACTCGCCGGGCTGGTGGCACCGACCGGAGCGATTGCTGTTTCCGGACGGCCCATCGTCGGCACCCGCGGTTCGTCCCGCGAGGCCGCTCCTGATCACCGGCAGTTCCGGATCGCTCGGGTCGGCGCTCGCGCGGGTGGGCGCGCAGCGCGGGCTAGCCGTGGTCGCTCCGAGCCGCAACGAACTAGACATCACCGACGCGAAGTCGGCCGTTGCGGCGCTGGCGCGGCACCGACCGTGGGCGGTCGTGAACGCGGCCGGGTACAGAAAGGTGGACGCGGCCGAGACCGAGGTCGAGCGGTGCCACCGACACAATGCGTACGCCCCCGCGGTGTTGGCGGCCGCGTGCGCCGCGGTCGGCGTGCCGCTCGTGACCTTCTCCTCCGACCTGGTCTTCGACGGGCGCGCCGGCCGCCCGTACCGCGAGGCCGACCCGACCGGCCCGCTCAGCGTGTACGGCTCGGCGAAGGCAGAAGGCGACCGCCGCGTGCTCGCGCTGCACCCGGCGGCGCTCGTAGTGCGCACCGGGGCCCACTTCGGGCCGTGGGATGGGCGGAACTTTCTCGCCCGCGCGCTCGGCGCGCTGCGAGTCGGGGAAACGTTCGTCGCGGCCGACGACCTGACGGTCTCACCGGCCTACCTGCCCGACCTGGCGGACGCGGTTCTCGACTTGCTCGTGGACGGCGAGAACGGGGTCTGGCACCTCGCCCCGCCGGAACCGGTGACCTGGGAGGGGCTGGCTCGATCCGCGGCACGGTGCGCGGGCTTCGACGTGGCCCAAATACGGGGGAAACCGTCCAGCGCGTTCGCCTGGCCGGCGCCCCGGCCCGCGTACAGTGCGCTCGGGACCGCTCGTGGCGCCGGCCTCCCGCCGCTGGCCGACAGTCTCGCGCGGTTCGTCCGCGACTCCGCTCCCGCCGCGTGACCGCCCGTACAGAATTCAATGTCGGGAACTCTCGTCCTCGTCGCCCGCGTTCTTGTCCCGCTGGCGGGCCTTCAGGAGCGCGTCCCGCTCGTCGCTGGACATCGTCTCGAAGGGGGAACTGTCGGCACCCCCGGAGGCATCATCGACGTGGCCGGGGTGCGGCCCGTACGGCGAGGACGGCGTGCGGTTCGGGTCCGGCTTTTCGGTGTCGTGGGGTTTGTCGGGTTGCATGTGCGATCCTCCGGGCGAGTGCGTAAAGGGGCCGCAAAGTCAGTGCCAGTGACCACACAACACCGACCCCAGATTGAGGCCGAGGGCAAGAAGCATTCGCCTAACTACCAACCCAGCGGACCGATGCACGTCCGATCGGGCGGCCTACCGACGCGAGGGGGATTTACGACATGCGCATTCTGGTTACCGGCGGGCCGGTTACATCGGCTCGCACACGGTTCGACAACTGATCGCGGGCACGAGGTCACCGTGCTCGACAACCTGCGGCACGGGCACCGCGAGGCGGTTCCGGCAGACCGCCTCGTCGTCGGCGACCTGCGCGACGCCGACCGCGTCGATGAGTTGCTCTCCGGGCGCCGCATCGAAGCCGTCGTTCACTTCGCCGCGTTCATTTCTGTGGGCGAATCGGTGACCGACCCGGCGGAGTACTACACGAACAACCTCCTCTGCTCGCTCCAACTGCTCGAACGCTGTCGGCGGAACGGCGTCCGGAAGTTCGTGTTCTCCAGCACCGCGGCAGTCTACGGCGAGCCGGAACGCGTGCCCGTCACGGAGGCCGCGGAGCTGCGCCCGGTGAACCCGTACGGCGACACGAAGCTCGCGTTCGAGCGCGCACTGGCGGACTACGCGTCCGCGTACCCGTTCGGCTTCTGCGCGCTGCGGTACTTCAACGCGTCCGGCGCGGCGGAGGACGGCAGCATCGGCGAGGACCACGCGCCAGAAACGCACCTGATCCCGCTCGTGTTCCGCGCCGCGACGGGGCAACTCCCGCACATCACCGTCTTCGGCACCGACTACCCGACGCCCGACGGGACTTGTGTCCGCGATTACATCCACGTCGACGACCTCGCCGCGGCGCACGTCCTGGCGCTCGGGGCGATCGAGCCGGGGTCGAAGTTGGTGTTCAACGTCGGCGTCGGTCGGGGATACACCGTGCGTGAGGTAATCCGCACCGTCGAAGAAGTGACGGGGCTGAAGGTACCGGTGAGGGAGGCGCCGCGGCGGTCCGGCGACCCGCCGGCGCTCGTTGCGGACGCGAGCAAGATCCGCGCGGAACTCGGTTGGGCGCCGAAGTACGACACCCTGCGCTCGATCCTCGAAACCGCGTGGCGCTGGCACAGGAGCCACCCGACGGGTTACGCGGCGCAGAAGAGCGCAACGCCGAAGCACGAAGGGACGCAGTCACCGCTCGCCGGGGCGAATGCCTCGTGAATCCCGTCACCCGCGGATCTCCGGTCGATTTGCGCAGGCGCGGGCCGCTTCACGCGTCCAGAACCCTCGACGAGAACCCGGGGCTATAGGAGGCCGCTCGTGACACCGCTCCCCCGCGACAAGACCCTCGACGCCACGCTGGCCCTCCTTCGCGACGGCTATTTGTTCATCTCGAACCGCTGCCGGCGCTACAGGTCCGACACTTTCCAGACGCGCCTGATGTTCACCCGCGTGACGTGCGCGAGCGGCGGGGAGGCCGCGCGCGTGTTCTACCACCCGGGCCGGTCGCGAATGCCCGCGATCCCGGCCAGCCGGTTCATCATCTCGAACGTTCGTTCCCCATCGTCCGATCGCGGACAGGCGGCACAACGCGCCGCGGGCGCCCCGGCCACGTGGCCGGCGCGCCCGCGACATGATCGGGCGCCCCGGCGTCACCCGCCGGAGATGCGGTCGGAGCCAGCGACCTTCACGACCTTGTTGTAGAGTCCGAGGATGAGCAGAGTCGGCGCCCAGTGGCCGACGAACTGCGCGTCCTCCTTGCGCCCCAGGCACTGGAGCGTCAGCGAGCCGACGATCGACGCCCCGGCGGCCCACAGGAACCAGTCCGACGGCATCTGCGCGGTGTAGTGCTCGATCCCCCGCGCCACCGGTCCCTCCGCGTGCTGTTGGGCCTCATCACTCGGAAACCCGCTCGACCCGGCCAGCCGGGTTGGTGCGTTCATGGCGTTCATCGCGATCCTCCTGGGTCGTGGGAAAGCAGCCGCTCGATCGTCGGTCGGCCGCGGAAGTGACACCGCATCAAGCGAGCCGTTTCTGCGCCTTCTGGCCGCCCGCCGCGACCTGCTTGGCCGGAACCGGCGGAAGTCGGTGTCGGGGGTGATGGCGGTGACGAACGCGGCCATCAGCCGGCCCGCCGCGTCGATGTCGGACGGGCTGCACACCTCGGCCGTTGTGTGCATGTTGCGGTTCGGAATGCCGACAGTCGCGGTTGCGACCCCGCTGTCGGACTCCTGAACGGCCTTCGCGTCGATGCCCTCCAAGTCGCCGGTCGGCGACGGCTGGTAGGCGACCCCGATCCGGTCGGCCGCTTCCCGTAATAATCGCTCGACCACCGGACTGGTGTTCGGCCCGTGAGAGATGCACGTGCCGCCCCCGATCGCGCACGCGGCTTTGGTTTGCGAACTGGTGGCCGGGTCGTCGTAGGCGAACGTCACGTCGCACGCGATCCCGACTTCCGGGGACAGTGCGCTGGTCGCGGTGGACGCGCCGCGCGACCCGATCTCCTCCTGCACCGTACTGACCGCGTACAGCGCCACCTTGAGGTCGGCGTCGGCGCACCGCCGGAACGCCTCCAGCACCGCGAACAGCCCGGCCCGGTTGTCCAGGGCCGGCGCGGTGATCCGGTCGTTGAGCAGTTCGCACGCGCCCGGCTTGAAGGTCACGTAGTCGCCCGGCGCGACTCGGCGCTCGGCGTCCGCGCGGTCCTTCCCCCCGATGTCGATCCACATGTTGTTGACCGTCGGCACGGTGCTCTGTTGCTGCTGGTTTTCGAGGTGGATCGGGTTTTTACCGAACACGTCTTCGACCGGCCCGTCGTCGGTCAGGACGACGACGCGGCTGCCCGACACGACGCCCGCGTCGATCCCGCCGACCGGTTCGACCAGGAGGAATCCGGTGGTGTCGATCTTCACCACCATGAAACCGATCTGGTCGCAGTGCCCCGCGAGCATCACCTTGCGCGGGGCCGACGTGTTCAGCCCGAGGATCAGGTTGCCGTGCAGATCCGCTTCGATCGTGTCGGCGACGTCGTCGAGGTGGTCAGCGATCACCTGCTGGATCGCGCCCTCGGATCCGGACGGCGCCGGGGTCGTGAGTAGCCGATACAGAAAGTCCCTCGCACGCTTGTCCATCGGACGCCCCCGAGATGGAAAACGGAAGCGGCCCTCACGCGCGTGAGGGCCGCGACCGGTCGAACGTCACTTCCGGTTCTGGTTGCGATTCTGATTCTGGTTCTGGTTGCGGTTCTCGTTCTGCTCGTTCTGGTTTTCGTTCTTGTTGTTGCGGTTCTCGTTCTGCTCCTTTTGTTGGTTCTGGTTGCGATTCTCGTTCTGCTGGTTCTCGTTCTTGTTGCGGTTCTTCTCGGCCATGACGCTGGACTCCTTGTTGGGCGAGGTGAGCGGGTCGCCGTGTGCTCCCCGTGAATGAAACGGTTCGCAAACGAAAGACCGCGTGCCGGTCCCGGTGCGATGTTGCGGACGCTCCTTACGGCTTGTCCGGAAGGAGCGCCGCATTTAAGAGCGCGCAAGGAATTGGAAGCGAGGGGCAGAACGGCGCTGCTCATGTGCCGAGAACGGCAGTGCCGCGGTCCGGCGCGTATACTACCTCGCCGCGTCGTACGGTGAGTCACATGGGGCCGGCGTTCCGATTTCCTGAAGGAACCTGCGGGGCCGGACGCCTGTCGTACGTCGGTCCGGTACCCGTCCTGCATCTCGTGGGCACGCCGGAGGAGCGCGGCCGGCAGGCCGGGGAACTCGCCCTACGGCCCGCGGCCCGGATCCTCGACTACCCGCTCGACCTCGTCGCCGCGCAGCTCAAGAACCGCGCCCTCGCGCGCCTCGCGCTGCCGCTGCTGGACCGCCTCGGCCGGCGGCTCCTGCCGCGGTTCGCCGACCGCCACCGCCGCGAGCTGCTCGCGCTCGCGGCCGCCGCGCGAGACGAGCGCCGCGTCGTCCGCGGGAACACGCTGTTCGACCTGAAGAACCTCCGCCCGTGGCGTTTGTTCGGGTGTTCCAGCCTCGCGGTCGGCCCCGACCGCACGCGCACCGGCGGGCCACTCCTGGCGCGCAACCTCGACTTCTTCTCGCTCGGCTATCTCCACGAGTTCGGGCTCGTCACCGTCCACCGGTCGGACGACGCGGCCGCTCGGCCGTTTGCGAGCGTGGGGTTTCCGGGATCGGTCGGGGTGTTCTCCGGGATGAACGACGCCGGCCTCACCCTCGCAACGCACGAGGTGTTCGGACCGCTCGGGCGCGGGTTCGACCCGCGGGGAGAGCCGTTCGCCGCCACCTGCCGCCGCGTCCTCGAATCGTGTGCGACAGTGGACGCCGCGGACGCGGTGTTCCGCGCCACACCACGCACGACATCGGTGAGCGTTGCGGCGTGCGACACGTCCGAGCAGGCGGTGTTCGAACTGGCACCGCGGGGAGTCACTCGACGCGACCCCGAACGTGGTGCGATCGTGTGCGCGAATCACTTCCTCGGGCCGGGCAGCGCCGACCTCAGTCGAACGAACCCGTTCGACACTCTCGGCCGTCTGGGCCGCCTGTCGTCTGCCGCCCGTTCCTCGGATCGACTCGACGTACCCGCCGCGTGGGCCGCGCTCGCCGGTGTGAGTCAGGGGCCGTTGACGCTCCAGTCGATGGTGTTCGAGCCGCGGCGGCTCGCGGTCCACCTCGCGCTCGGCGAAGGGCCGGTCACCCGAAGCACACCGACCGAACTGCGCCTCGGCGAGTGGTTCTGACGCGGATCGGCGGAACACCTCTTCTTAATCACGCGCCCCACGATTCCTACCTCGTGCTCCGTAGCGCTCGCGGTAGCGCCGGGGGCTGCTTGTCCTGACATCAGGGCGACGGCTCGCGTCAGAAAACTCCCCAGAACAGGCGGCGCGGCGCACGCGGCACCGGACGTGCGAACCGCTCTCAGCCGCCCCGACCGAATCGGCGTCAGGGCGGTGTGTCGAACACACGGCTCAGGAACAAATCCGACCGAACCACGCACGGAGGACACCATGTCGGCGCCGCGTGCGCTCGTGACCGCGACCGCCCCCGCCCTGCGGCAGACGGTGGGCTCGGTCTTCGAGGAAGCCGGATGGGAGGTGCAGACCGCCGACGCCGGCGTGGATTGCCTGGAGAAGGCGCGGGCCGCAGCCCCCGACCTTTTGGTACTCGTCCCGCCGCTCCTGTGGGGCTGCGTGGCCGGCGTCCTCGCGGTGCTCCACGACGATCCCATCACCCAGCGGGTGCCGGTCCTGATACTGGCTCAGCCGACCAACGATGAATCTTCACCACGTACCCCGCGGTTGATCCTCGCGGGTCTGACGGAGGGAACGGAAGCCCTCCCGTCGCTCATTGAACGCGCCTGCGCACGAATGCAAGGGACTGCGCCTGCGGTTCCCGCCCTGTAACGGATCCACCTCGGAGGCTCTCGCACGGCGCGTTCACGGTCGCCCCGCGCCGTCCCGAAGCATGCACCGGTGCCACCAGAGCCGTTCCCGGCCTGACACGAATCACCCGCGGGCGGCACCGGGTCGATGCCGAACGCGGGCACTCTTCCATTCGACCTCGGAGCTTCTCAATGCGTACGCGACTGATTTCTCTCGCGGTTGCCGCGCTCGCCGCGGTCACCGTACTCGCGGCCGGCCAACCGGACCGCCCGACGCCGGGCCAACCGGACAAGGGCGGGAAGGCGGGCGGGACCGGCGACAGCGCCACGAAACTGGACGGTGAGTGGACGGTGGTGAGCGCGGCTCGAGACGGTACCGCGGTGGACGGGGCCGACAAGATGACCGTGACCATCAAGGGTAACGTGGTGACCTTCGGCGGAGCGGGGGCCGGCGACAAGTCGAAGATGCGGTCGCTGCGGCTCGACTTCAGCCCGAACGGAACGGTCCGTGTCGCGGAGGCCGGCGCAGACGGGAAATTCGGTACCGGCGGCACCGGCACGAACCCCGGCGACAAGGGCGGTACCATGCCTCCGGCCGGTGGCAAGGAGGCACCCCCCGCGGGCGGCACCGGCACGAACCCCGGCGGCGCGGGCGCCGGCGCGACCGGCACGATGAGCGGTGTGTACGTCTGCACGCCGGACTTCCTGGCCATCTCCGTGTTCACCTCGGGGACGGGCACCGGGGCTGGTGGTACCGGTACGACCCCGGCCGGCACGGGCACCACGCCCCCGGCTGGCGGTAAGAACGCGCAGCCCGGCGGAACCGGAACACAACCGGGTGGGACGGGTGCCGGCGCGGCCGGATCTGGTCCGCAAATGAAGACGCACGTCAGCGTGATCCTGAAGCGCAGCGGCGGGGCGCGCCCCTGAGTGCCAGCGGACCTCGCCCATCACCTTCCAACTGGTCGGGTCGCCCGTAGCGGCCCGGATTTATACCGATTCTTCTGAAACCGAATTGAGGTTGTGTGATGAAAGTGACCACGAAGTGGATTTCCGCGGTGCTTGTGGCCGGGGCGCTGGCCCTTACTGGGTGCGGCGGGAACAGTCAGAACACCGGCAACGGCGGGGGCGGTCGCCCCGGCGGCACGGGCGACCCGAACCCGCCGGGCGGTGGCGATCGGAACAATCCCGGCCGGACGAATCCGGGCGGGAGCACCCCCAACGACAACAAGGGCGGAACGCCCGGCGGTTCGGGCACCACACCGGGCGGTTCGGGCACAACGCCGGGTGGTTCGAACAACCCGAACGGTTCCGGCAACAACACGCCCGACCGGAAGTGACCTCCGGCCCGGTGCTCAGTGGCACCACGGTATCGGGCCACACCCCGCCCCAACGGTTGGGTTCCTCCACCCCGCCGATCGCCCATTCCCGGAGGGTTCTAACAGTGCCGTCTGTTCCGCGCCGCTCGGGGCCAGGATTCCCCGAGCGGTTTCTCCATTCCCCCGTCGCGATTCACCCGTTTCACCGACTTTCCCGACGATCACCCGGCACCGGGATTGCGTCGGAAACGGCTGCGGCACATCGGAAGTCATTCGAACACCTCACCGAGACGGACCATGAGTACGGGCACTGCCGTAAAGACGGTCGAAGACACCCCATTTCCGACCCGCAACGACATCCCCGCCGAGAGCCGTGCGCGGCTGGTGGCGCTCCTGAACCAGCACCTCGCGGACCTGTTCGACTTGCGGTCACAGACCAAGTTCGCGCACTGGAACGTGAAGGGGGCGAACTTCTACCAACTGCACCTGTTGTTCGACGCCCTCGCCGCGAAACTCGAAGGGCATGTCGATGCCGTGGCGGAACGGGTGACGGCGCTGGGCGGGGTCGCGACAGGGACGGCCCGCCAGTCCGTGGCGACGAGTCGCGTGCCGGAGTTCCCCGCCAGAGTGTTCAAGGGGATGGATGTGGTCGCGGCGCTGGTCGACCGGTTCGCCATCGTTGGTAAAGCGGCCCGCGGCGCGATCGACGAGTCCGACGGACTCGACGACAAGGACACCGCCGACCTCCTCACCGAGGTGTCCCGTGACCTCGACCAGTCCCTCTACTTCCTCGAAGCGCACCTACAGGCGTGAGCCGTTTCGGGTCGCGTTACGGAGTAACCATGTCGGAGCAACACGTCGCGACGTACCTGCACGACCACCGGGCCGGGTCCGTCGTCGCGCTCGAACTCCTGGAGCACCTGGAAAAGATCCATGCGGGGAGCGACCTCGGGCCGTTCTTCGCCCGCATGCGTGAGGACATCGCGGCCGACCGCGACGAACTCGAAGCCCTGATCGGCCGCTTTGCGACTTCGGCCGGAATGGTTCGCTCGGCGGTGGCGTGGTTCGCCGAGAAGGCGGCTCGACTCAAACTGAAGATGGACGACTCGGCCGACGGCTCGTTCCGACTACTTGAGGCGGTCGAACTCGTGGCTATTGGCGTCGAGGGAAAGCGCGCACTGTGGCTGGCGCTGGCCGAGGTGTCATCGACGGTTCCGGCGCTCCGCGACCCGGACTACAACCGCCTCGTGGAACGAGCAGTGGAACAGCGCGGGCGGCTCGAAGAAGTGCGACTGAGCGCCGCGCGGGCCGCGTTCAGTTGATCGGCCGGCGAAACCCGAGTGAGCGTTTCCGCCGGTCGATCAATGAGCCGTCACGAGCCTTCGCCCGCTGCGGAAACGTGCCCGGCACGATCGTCCTGCCGCCCGAGCTGCTTCTCGATCACCCGCAGCACGCGGTCCACCGCCATGTCGAGCGCGGTCTCGACGTCGGCGGCACGGGCCTCGACGGCAACGGCTGGATGCCCTGCCAAGTGGACCTCGATGGAACACCGGGTGTCCACCCCGCGCTTCTCGGCGTTCATGTCCTCCAGATACACTTCCACGCGGCGAAGTCGGTCGCCAAAGCGTGAGCCGATCGCGGCTTCCACGTCGGCCCGGATCGATTCAGAGAACTCGGCGCTATTCGGAATGTGGTTGTCGGTGCGAACCTGGAAAATCATCGGAAAGCCCTCCCTTCGGGTTGATCAGCGGCGTAACGATCAGCAGAAGGCGTGCCGATCCGATCGGGTGAGACCGCTGTCGGGAGGTGCCCTCGAACACAACCGACCACGAGCGCCGCGGCACCTTCTTTGCGATCACCACATCACAGCAGACCGAATCACCCGTCCCCGAGTACGATCATGCCACAAGACCCGCGGTCGCGCGGTCCGAAGCCGCCGCAACCCTCCCAACAACAGGAGCCGCCCGGCCTGGAGTCCGAAATGGACCCGAAGCCGGACTACGGCGAGAAGACCTACAAAGGGTCCGGCAAGCTCAAGGGCAAGGCCGCAGTCATCACCGGCGGGGACAGCGGGATCGGCCGGGCCGTGGCGCTGGCCTTCGCGCGCGAAGGCGCCGACGTGCTCATCTCTTACCTGAACGAGGAACCCGACGCGAAGGAGACCGCGCGCGTCGTGGAAGCCGCAGGGCGGAAGTGCGTCGCCGTCGCCGGAGACATCTGCGACGAGGCCCACTGCCGCGCGATCGTCGATCTCGCAGTGAAGGAGTTCGGGAAGATCGATGTGCTGGTCAACAACGCCGCGTTCCAGATGACGCGAGAATCCATCGAGGAGATCTCGACCGACGAGTTCGACCGGACGATGAAGACGAACCTGTACGCCATGTTCTGGCTGTGCAAGGCGGCGGTTCCGTACATGTCCGCGGGCGGGTCGATCATCAACACGTCGTCGATCCAGGCCGACACGCCGAGCCCCCAACTGCTGCCGTACGCGGCGACCAAGGCCGCGATCCAGAACTTCACCGGCGGGCTGGCGCAGATGCTCGGCAAGAAGGGCATTCGGGTGAACTGCGTCGCCCCCGGGCCGATCTGGACGCCGCTCATTCCGTCCACCATGCCGCCGGAAAAGGTGAAAAACTTCGGCAAGCAGGTGGCGCTCGGACGGGTCGGGCAGCCGGCCGAACTCGCGCCGGTGTACGTGCTCCTGGCGTCGGACGAGGCCAGCTACATCGCCGGGGCGACGGTCGCGGTCACCGGCGGTAAGCCGCTCATCTGACGGGTACGAAGCGAACACCACAATCGGGGCGCGACCGCATGACACGGATCGGTATTCATTGCCCGCACGAGCAATATCCGCCCGGTGAACTGTTGCGAATCGCAAAGCACGCCGAGCGGGCTGGCTTCCAGTGCGGCATGTGCTCGGACCATTTCCACCCCTGGCTCCCGGACCAGGGGCAGAGCGGATTCGCGTGGAGCTGGCTCGGCGCGGCGCTCGAGGGCACCGGGCTGTCGTTTGGCACCGTGTGCGCGCCGGGCGAGCGCTACCACCCCGCGATGATCGCGCAAGCGGCCGCGACCCTGGCCGACATGTACCCCGGACGCTTCTGGCTCGCGGTCGGGAGCGGCGAGGCGCTGAGCGAGCACGTCACCGGCTCGCCCTGGCCGCCGAAATCGGAGCGGAACGCTAGGCTCAAGGAGTGCGCCGGCGTCCTGCGCGCACTGTGGGCCGGCGAGACCGTCAATCACGACGGACTGGTGCGCGTCAAGGAGGCAAAGCTCTACACGCCACCAACAAAACCGCCGCTACTGCTCGCCGCGGCGCTGACCAAGGAGACGGCGCGGTGGGCGGGTGGCTGGGCGGACGGACTCATCACCGTGGCCGGAAAGCCGGAAGCGATGCGGAAAATGATCGACGCTTTTCAGAGCGGGGGCGGTGAGGGGAAGCCGCTGTTCTTGCAGGCCGCACTGTCGTACGCGAAGACGGAAGAAGAGGCCGCGGCCGCCGCGCACCGCGAGTGGCGCCAGGCCGGTCTCGATACGACTCAACTCGCCGATCTGCGCACCCCAGAGGAGTTCGCGACAGCCTGTACCGGCGTTTCACAGGCGGACGTGTGCGAGAAGCTCCGGGTGTCGAGCGACCTCGGGCGCCACACCGAGTGGCTCGCGGGGGACGTCGCGCTCGGGTTCTCCGCCATCTACCTCCACAATGTTGGCCGCAACCAGGAGCAATTCATTGAGGAGTTCGCTTCTCGGGTGCTGCCGTCTCTCCGCTGACCTCCTCGGACGAAGTGACTCCGTATGAACAAGAGCCCAGACGAGACCGAAGGCCCCGACTATATCCGTGAAGCGCCGGGACGGCCCGGCGCCCCGCCCCGGTGGGCGCACGGCAGCAAGACCGCGGGCGGCACCTCGCGCTCGGACGCGAGCCTCGTGTGGTTCACGATCGGCCGGGGCGTGCTCAACGAGGTCTACTACCCGCGCATCGACTCGCCCTGCACCCGCGACATGTACCTGATGGTGACGGGACCGGCCGGGTTCTTTTCCGATGAGCGCGAGGACGCCGAACACCGCGTCGAGTGGATCGAAGAGGGCGTGCCGGCCTTCGTCGTCACCAGCACGTGCCGGAAGGGACACTACCGGCTCGAAAAAACGATCCTCAGCGACGACCGGCTCAATGTCGTACTCCAACAAACCCGCTTCACGGCCCTGAAGGGTCCCGCGAGCGAGTACCATGTGTTCGCCTATGTGAACCCGCACCTCGCCGCGCACGGGAGCGGAAACACCGCCTGGATCGGGCGGTACAAGGGCCAGATCGCGCTGTTCGCCGAGCGCGGCGACCTGGCCCTCGCCCTGCTGTGCTCCTCGGGCTTCACGTCCGCGTCCGCGGGCTTCGTCGGCAAGTCCGACGGGCCCGACGACCTCCGTAAGAGCGGCCGGCTCAACCGCACTTACATCCGCGCCGCTCAGGGGAACGTCGCCCTCGTCGGCGAGGTGAATCTGTCCAGCACTTCGGAGTTCACACTGGGCCTCGGGTTCGGGCTGGGCTCGGGCGAGGCGGCGTACCACGCGAGCGGCGGCTTACAGCGCGACTTTACGGACACCAGGGCACTCTTCATCAACGGCTGGAGGGAGTGGCAGAGTTCGCTACTGCCGCTCAACGACATCGGAGGTCGGGATCTGTACCGCGCGAGCACCGCCACCCTGATGGCACACGCGAACAAGTCCATTCCCGGTGCGGTCGCGAGCCTGGCAATCCCGTGGGGCGACCACCGGGGCGACGACGACCTGCTCCAGGGCGCCTACCACCTCGTGTGGTCGCGCGACCTGATTCAGCACGGCGGCGGGTTGCTCGCCGCCGGGGCGCACGCGGACGCGAAGCAGTTGCTCGATTACCTGAAAGCGACGCAGGAGCCGGACGGGCACTGGCCACAGAACATGTGGGTGTCCGGTGAGCCGTTTTGGGACGGCATTCAGGTGGATCAGGCGGCGCAGCCGATCTTGCTGACCGACCTCGCGCTGCGGGAGGGGGCGCTCGAAGCGGGCGACCGCGAGCAGTTCTGGCCGATGGTGCGGAAGGCGATCGGGTACGTGGTGCGGAACGGCGCGTCGACCGAACTCGACCGGTGGGAAGAGGAAGAGGGGTACAGCCCGTACACGCTGAGCACCATGATCGCGGCGCTCCTAACCGCGGCCGACTGGGCCGACGCGGCGCACGAAGAGGCACTGGCCACCTATCTGCGCGAGACGGCCGACGCCTGGAACGCGTGCGTCGAGGGCTGGATGTACGTCCGGGGCACCGACCTCGCGAAGCGGGTCGGAATCGACGGGTACTACGCCCGTGTTCTTCCCCCGGACGCGGTCGAGCCCGCGACACCGGGGCAGGCCCACGCACGACTCCACGGCGCCGAGGCTGGAAATCAGGATGTCCCCGCGCCGGAAGTGGTGAGCGTCGACGCGCTGGCGCTCGTCCGGTACGGGCTCCGGGCACCGGACGACCCGCAGATCGTAAACACCCTCAAGGCAATCGACGCGGTACTCAAACTCGAAACGGATCGCGGCCCGATCTGGCACCGGTACACCGGCGACCGGTTCGGGGAACACGACGACGGCTCGCCGTTCGAGACGAATAACAAGGGCCGCGGCCGAGCGTGGCCGCTCCTCATCGGCGAGCGGGCACACTACGAACTCGCCCGCGGCGACCCGGCGGCGGCCGAGAATCTCGTTCGGACGATGGCGAACTACGCGGGCGAGGCGGGGTTGCTCTCCGAACAGGTGTGGGACGCGGACGATGTCCCGGAGAAGGGGGTGTTCCTCGGCAGGCCGACGGGATCGGCGGCGCCCCTCCTGTGGGCGCACTCCGAGTACCTCAAGGCCCGCCGGTCGCTCAGAGATGGGAGCGTATTCGACCGGCCGCCGCAAGCGTTCGAACGGTACTCACCCGGCCAGCGTCGTGATGCCCGCGCGATCTGGCGGCCCGAGCACGCGCTCCGGTCAATACCGGCTGGTACGCGGCTCCGCGTCGAGATCACCGACGGGGCGGACATCGAATTACGGGTGAGTGGTGGCGGGTGCCCTTCGCCCGTTGAGCACGAGTTTCTCGGCGTCCGCGTCCTCGATCTCCCCCCACTGCCCGCGGGGGCTGAGGTCCGTTTCACCCTGACCCGTGTGGTCGAAGATTCACTCCGGCACGAAGAGTACGTGATCACCTCCCGGTAATACTCGGACCTCGGCGCGACTCAACCCTTCAACCACCCGCGCTGGGTTGCGTACCGCACGACATCAACGCGAGACCTCGCACCGAGCTTCTCCATGGCTCGGCTTTTGTACGCCTCGGCCGTCTTCACGCTGACACCCATGCGCGTGGCAATTTGCTTGTTTAGGAAGCCCTCGGCGAGGAGGCGCAATACCTCGGCCTCCCGCTCACTCAACTCGACCTGAAGCGTTTCGGGCTTCTGCTCCGTCGCTCCGACTACGACTTGTCCGGCGACCGTGGGGTTCAGATAGGTCCCGCCGGCCGCGGCGCACCGGATCGCGGGCACGAGGTCCTCGGCCGCTGCCCGCTTCAACACGTAACCGGTCGCCCCGGCCGCGAGCAACTGCTTCAGGTATCCGCGGTCCTCGTGCGCGGTCAGCGCGATGACCCGAACCTCCGGGCAGTTCTGTCGGATGCGGGTCGTCGCCTCCACCCCGCTCATCCCGGGCATCGAGACGTCCATCACCACCGCGTCGGGCCGCAACGCGGCCGCTTCCCGGACGGCCGTTTCCCCGTCGAACGCCTCCCCGACGACCGCCATGTCCGGCGCGGCGTCGATCAGGGTCCGCAGTCCGTCGCGCACGACCGGGTGGTCATCGACCACGAACACGCGCAGCTTGCTCACGATCCACTCCCCTCCACCGAAACCGGGACGCGGACGCCGACCGTCGTCCCCGAACCGGGGGCCGATTCGACGTCCATTTCCCCACCGACCAGCGCCACCCGCTCCCGCATCCCCAAAAGTCCGAGTCGGCCCTTGGGCACGGCGTCCGGGTCGAATCCCACTCCGTCGTCTTCGATCGTCGCGGTCGCGTACCCGTCCGGCCGGGTCACCACGACGCTCACGTTCGTGGCGCGGGCGTGTTTGGCCACGTTGGTTAGCGCCTCTTGAACCACCCGGTATAGGGTCGTTTCGATCTCCGGCGCGAGTCGCCCCGCCCCCAACCCCGCGGCGTGGAGGTCGGCCCTCACACCGGTCCGTTCCGACCACTCGGCCACCAGTTGGCCGAGGGCGGCTTCCAGCCCGATGTCGTCGAGCGAGGTGGGCCGCAGCCGGACCGCGAGCCCGTGGACCTCCTTTCCCAGCGCGTCCGCCACCCGCTGCGCCTCGGCCAGGCGAATGGCCGAGGCGGGCGGGAGGTCGCCGGCGCTCGTGACCGCCTTGAAGGCGAGCGACAGCCCGGCCAACAGTTGGCCGACCGAATCGTGCAGATCTCGGGCCACCCGCCGGCGCTCGTCCTCCTGGACGGTCGCGAGCCGGCGGGTGTGGTCGCTCCGGCGCGCAATCTCGCCCTCCAACGATTCCAGCGCCGCGGCCAGTTCGGCCGTCCGCTCCGCGACGCGCATCTCCAACCGGTCGCGGGCGTCCCGCAGCTCGTCCTCCATCCGCTTCCGCTCGGTCAGGTCGCGCGCGACCTTCACGAACCCCGTACCGGCGTCCCGGAGCGGCGTCATCACCCCGCTGGCGTAGAACCGCGAGCCGTTCTTGCGGAGGTGCCACCGCTCGTCCTCTGCGCGCCCGTTGCGGCGGGCCGTTTCGGCCTCCGCCGCGGGTGCGCCCGCCGCGCGGTCCTCCGGGGTGAACAGGACGTCCCCCGATCGACCGACGATCTCACTCGCCGCGTAGCCGAAGATCGCCCCCGCTCCCGGGCTCCAGTCGGTCACGACCCGGTTCGGGTCGAGGGTGAAGATGGCGAAATCGGTCGCACTCGACAGGATCAGCCGGACCCGCTCCTCGCTCCGGCGCAGAGCCTCCTCCGCTTCCCGCCGCTCCGTCACGTCCATGCACGCCCCGGCCATCTGCGGGAAGCCGCTGGTGTGGAAGACGTCGCCCTGGTCGCGGAGCCACCGCGCCGCGCCGTCCGGCCGGACCACGCGGAACTCGACGTTCAGCGGCTTTCGCTCTCGGATCGAAGCGGCGAACGCAGTACGCACCGTTTCGCGGTCTTCCGGGTGGACGTGGGTGAGGAATTCTTCAAACGGCTGCACCGTCTCGGCCGGCTCCAGTCCGAGCAGCACGTTCAGGTTCGCGTCCCGCATCTGGGTGCCCGTCATCGCGTCGAGCGTCCAGATGCCCATTCGAGCGGCCGCCAGGGCGAGTTCGAGGCGCTCCGCGCTGGCCCGCAGTGCCGCCTCGGCCCGCTTACGGGCGGTGACATCGGTGAACAACACGGCCACGCGGCGCTGCGCCGGATCCTGGATGCGGAACGCGTATACGTCCCACCATCGGCCCAGGGGCGTCGAGTGGTTCTCGAACCGCTCCGGGTTCCCGGTTCGGGCGATCCGCCCATAGATCTCGAACCAGTGCTCGTCGTGGTTCGGCGCGATCTCCCGCATCCACCGCCCGGGCGCGTTCGTGATGCCCGTTTGCCGCTCGAACGACGGGCTGACTTCCAGGAACCGATAGTCGACCGGCTTCCCGCCTTCGAACCTCACTTCGAGGGTACAGAAGCCCTGGTCGATCGCGTTGAATAGGGCCAAGTACCGCTCCTCCGCCTCGTGCCGCCGGGTCCCGGCTCGCTGGTGCCCGGCCGCGACCCGGGACAAGACGGTGAGTAACCGGAGATCTTCGGCGTCGAACTTCCGGTCCGGCGTGTGCGCGTTCGCCCACACGGTTCCGACGGCCCTGTCATCGACGTGAAACGGGACCAACAGGCTCTCGAGGAGCGGTGGGGCGACGGCCGCGACATCCGGGAAGTGCCGGCTGGGGTTACTGAACAACAGCGGCGTGTTCCGGTCGATGACGATCCCACACGGGCTCGCGTCCTTGGGGAGAGAACCGCTGTGCGTGATCCACGCGCCCGCGATCGCCGGCCAACGGAAGACCCCGCTGCCCGTGTCCTGGATGCTCACTCCGGCGGAGTCGGCGTGGCACAACTTGAGGACCAGATCGACGAGTTTCCGGAGCGTGGCGTGAGGCGCTTCCGCCAGCGTTTGGGCCAACTCCGCGAGCGCGTCGGCCTCGGCCGCGCGGTCCGGTGGGCGTGCCGGCCGACGGTACAATTCGTCCGTGATCAGAACGGCATCGAGCCCGACTTGTTCGAACGGCTCCGTTGGGCCAATCATAGTCCCTCAAGTCGGGCGCAACGAACCGGTCCGGGATCGTTCTCACCCCTGATTGGTCGCCCGCAGATCGTGTGCCGCCCCTTGCGCTTCGTAGAGGCGGCGATCGGCTCTGCCAGTCCCGGAGACCGGGTTTCCGCAAATCCCGACGAGCGCGAAAGTGCCAGACGTGTCCAAGGGGCGGGCGCCGGTTCACCGGTGCGTGACCGGCTCACCGTGGAACACGTACACCGCGAGTGCGAGCGGGGCCACCGTGAACCGCACTTCGGATCGCGCGACCAGTTCGGGAGGTGCGGTCGCCCCGGGTCCTCCCCACCGGGCGTCGGCCGAATCGAGAACGCAGTCCCACGTGCCCTCCCGGAGCGTGAACCGCACTTCAGCCGGGTGGTCCCCAAAGTTCATCGCTACGAGCGTCTCGTCGTCCCCGTCCCAGCGCTCGACCACCAGTGCCCGGTGCTCGGGGAACGGCGTGACCCGCATTCGCTCCTTGTCCGGGAACCGCAGTGCCGGCGTCTCCTGTCGGAGTTGCAGCAAGGCGCGGTAGAACGCCAGCAACAGCGCGTGCCGGTCCTTTTCGCGCAGCCCCCAGTCCAGCTTCGACCGCAGGAACGTTTCTTCGGATTGCGGGTCGGGCGGATCGTCTTCACCGGCCATCGCGAACTCGCGCTTCCGGCCCTCGCGCACCGCGTCGCCCAAACCGGGGTCATTGAAGTCGGTGAAGAACAGGAACGGGGCTGCTTCGCCGTACTCCTCGCCCATGAACAGCATCGGCGTGTACGGCGCGAGGAGGACCGCGCCGGCGGCCAGCTTCTGCGCCTCGAAGGACGCCAGCGCGCCGAACCGCTCGCCGGACTTCCGGTTGCCGATCTGGTCGTGGTTCTGGATGCAGATCACGAACTGCCGACCGGGGAGGTTGACGGGCTGGTTGCCGTGCCGGCGCTCGCGGCTCGCGCAGAACTGGCCGGTGTACGCGTACCCGTGCTCGTACGCGTTCACCAACAGGTCGAACTGGTTGTAGTCGCGGTGGTATGGGCTCTCCTGACCGGCCAGGAGGGTGAACACGCAGTGGTGAAAGTCGTCGGCCCACTGGGCGTGTAACCCCAGGCCGCCCAACTCCGGCGGGCGCAAGACGCGCACGTCGTTCAGGTCGCTCTCGCCGATCACGTAGACTTGGCGGTTCAGGTCGGTCGCGTACCGCCCGACCACGTTCACCAGCTCCATCAAGAACGGCGTCGCGGTCTCGTCGTGGATCGCGTGGATCGCATCGAGCCGCAGCGCGTCGATGTGGAACTCGTGGATCCAGTACAGGACGTTCTCGATCAGGTAGCGGCGCACCTCGTCGCTCTTGGGGCCGTCCACGTTGACCGCGTTGCCCCACGGCGTGCGGTACGCGTCGGTGAAGTAGTGCCCGAACTCCTGAAGATAGCCGCCCTCCGGACCGAAGTGGTTGTAGACGACATCCAGGACGACCGCGAGGCCGTGCGTGTGGCACGCGTCCACTAGGCGCTTGAGTCCGGTGGAACCGCCGTAACTGTTCTGCGGCGCGAACGGGTACACGCCGTCGTAGCCCCACCCGCGCGCTCCGGGGAACTGCGCCACCGGCATCAGTTCGGCCGCGGTCACCCCGAGTTCGACCAAGTCCGGCAGCCGAGGAATCACCGCCTCGAAGGTGCCCTCCGGTGTGAAAGTGCCGACGTGCAACTCGTAGATGACGTACCGATCGAGTGGGAGCCCGTGCCAGAACCGGTCGGTCCACGGGAACGCAGGATCGACCACCGCGGACGGCCCGTGGACGGTTGTCGGCTGGAAGCGGCTGGCCGGGTCGGGCCGCTCGACCTCACCGTCGAGCCGGTAGAGGTACTGCGCGCCGGGTTCAACGTCATCGAGCGTGACCTCGAAGTAACCGGGCTCGCGCGGCTCCATCGGAACGATTCGGTCGTGCGGTGCGGTGAGGTGCAGTTCGACGCGCTCGCGCTTCGATGCCCACACGCGGAACCGGCACCGTCCGTCACCCAGGTACACCGCGCCGAGTCGCGGCTTCCAGAAGCTACGCACCGGCTCGCTCCCTTCCGCGGGCCGCGACGACCGCCCACCACAACACGAACACGACCTCTGCCGCAGCGTCGGCCAGATAGATCGGCGGGATCACGCCGCGGGTGACGAACACCGCATCGACTGCTCCCAGCGCGGCCGCGCTTCCGACGCCGAGAACGAGCACCTCCCACGAGACGCGCCCGCGCGCCGCCGCGAGCAACAGGGCAACGCCCACGACGGCGATGAGCGCCCCGACTGTCTGCACCAGCCACAGATCGGTTTTCGGCCTAGTGACCGCGAGGAAGCTCTCGATGTGCACCAACGGCCACACGCCCGTCGCCAGGAAGTACAGCCCTTGGAATGCGGCGAGCGTACGGGCACCGGCTCGAAGGGAATCCGCACTCATGACGTGGCCCTCAGTCGTTGCCCGTGCGGCCGTCGGGAGTCGGAGCGTCCTCTGGGATTTGCCGCGGGTTCCCTTCGTCAACACCCGACGCGCTGCCCTCGACGTTGGCGTCGTCGCGAGCCCGCTGCGCGGCCTCGTCGGGGGAGGGTCGGGTGCGCTCGTCCTGCACACTTCGGTGCGGATCCTGGCGCTCGGCCGCGGCCTTGTCGCCCGTCGGCGGTTCCGGGGTCCGTCCGATCGAGTGCGAACCGCCGGTCGGCGTGAGTGCGTTCGTTCCGCCCGGGGTGCCGCCCGGTTGGATTAGCGATGACGTGCCGCCCGTCTGCGTCCCGCCGCGCAGGTCGTCGGCCGCGTCGGCATTGTTGGTGTTCGGCTCGGTCTGTTTCTTCGCCATGATGGACTCCTGATTCGCACAACTGTGGGCGGTCACTTCGGTTGCACCGTTCGTGCCGAGGACCGCAACCGGGTGAGGAACGCGAGCAACAGTCCGGCGCCCGCAACGATCAGAGCCGTCGCGAGGACGCGCCCCGGGTTCCACCGCGACCGGGAATCGACGATCGGCGCAGGGAGATCGACCGGGATGCGGGTCTCGGACCGCGCCGTCCACGACGGCGGATCGCTCGCCGGGAACGAGTCCTCCGACGCTTCCTGTACCAGGTCCACGCAACCGCCCAAGCAATAGGCGCGCCCGTCCGAAGCGCAATCGGTCGCTGTGGTCGGGAGCGGACGGGGGTTCGGTTCCATGGGTCGCCTCCACCTCGTTAACGGACACGGGATGCCGAGCAAGTCGCGGGCCAATCGCGAGTCGTCCGGCACCCGGCTTGCTGTGATGGGTGGTGGCCGCAACCCGGAGGAACATGCGATGCTCCCGAGTGACGAGACCCGTGTCGCGGACGACGTGTTCCGCGTTCCGCTGTCGATCGTCAACGCGTACCTGATCGGCTCGCCGGTGCCAGGCGACCATGGGTGGGTGCTGGTGGACGCCGGGCTTTCGACGTCGCGGGGCGCCATCGTCGCCGCGGCGGCCGCGCGCTTCGGCCCGAACGCCCGGCCGTCGGCGATCGTGCTCACGCACGGCCACTTCGACCACATCGGCTCACTCGAATCGCTGGCCGAACTGTGGGACGTCCCGGTGTATGCGCACCCGTTGGAGATGCCGTACCTGACGGGACGAGCGGATTACCCGCCCCCCGACCCGTCGGTCGGCGGCGGGGCGATGGCGTGGCTGTCACCGCTGTACTCACGCCGTGGGATCGACCTTGGAAGGCGGGTGCGCCCGCTGCCCGCCGATGGGTCGGTGCCGTTCCTGCCGGGCTGGCGGTGGGTTCACACGCCCGGCCACACACCGGGGCACGTCGCCTTCTTCCGCGACGCCGACCGCGCGCTGATCGCCGGAGACGCGTTCGTCACCACCAAGCAGGAATCGTTCTTCGCGGCGCTCTTCAAACCACAGGTGGTTCACGGGCCACCCGCGTACTTCACCATTGACTGGGAGCGGGCACGGGCGTCGGTCCGAGAACTGGCCAAGTTGAACCCGGAGGTCGCGGCGACCGGGCATGGGGTGCCGATGCGCGGTCCGGCGATGCGGGCGCAATTGAACCAGCTCGCCACCGACTTCGACCGGCTCGCGCGGCCCGCCGATGTGCTGTACGTGCGCCACCCGGCGCAGCCGGGCGCGAACGGTGCACTTCGCACCGCGCCCCCGGTCTTTCCGACAGCCGCGATGCTTCTGGCCGTCGGGACGGGCGCTGCGATCGGCGCGCTGAGCGCCGGCCGCCGGTGACCGTTCTCAGCCCTGCGGCTTCTTCCGTCGGCGGGTTCGTGCCGCGCCCGCCGCGGCACGCTCCACGCTCGTGCCGCGGTGCACCTCGTCGAGCAGTGCTTCGAGGAACTGTTTGAGCCCCTCGCCGATGTCGCCCCCTTCCGCGAACAGGGGCACGATGCCCCAACTCGACAGCACGCGGGCCTGGACTGGGTTCGGGCGCCCGAGGAACACGTACGCCCGCGGCCGCGCCTGCGCGTACGCCGAACCGCTCCACAGCTTGTGCAACCGATAGATGAGGTACCGCACGCCCACGTCCGATACGCTGTAGCCCACGAACAGCGCGACGCGGCCGATCAGATCGGCCCGGAGCTTGAGGTCCAGCGGCCCTTCTAGCGATAGGCGCTCGAAGTGGCTCGATTCGCTCAGCACGATGGAGCCATCGTCCTCGAAATCGCCGTGAAACTTGACGATCTGCGTCACCCCCGGCGCTGTCCTAGTCATCTCACCGATGTTGGCGATCTTGGTGTAGGCGGTACCGTGCGCCTCGTGGGCCAGTTCCAGGTAGCGGTCGTAGTTCGTCGTGTAGATCACCGGGAAACCGAGTTCGACGATCAACCGGTGTATGTCCGAGGCCGCAACCCGGTCGGCCGCGTCGCGGTGCCACTCCACGTCCATCCAGCTTCGCAGCGGGCCGAGGGAGCCGGTCTGCAGCGCGTAGTACTCGGCCAGCGTCTGCGGGTCGCCGAGTCGGGCGAATTCTTCCGGCTCGATTCCCAGCTTCGAGGCCATGTGCGAGGTCAACTCGGCCCACGACGGGGTACCCAGGTTCATCGACACCCCTGCGCCGACGAACAGTAGGGCGTTCTTCGCACGAATCGCGTTGGCCAGTTCCCGCATCGCGGCCCTCCCCGACAACGAGTCCGGTAAACCGGAAGCAAACGTTCTTGGCCTCGGGCTCACCCCATCCGACTCGCTTCCACGCGACGACAGTGCAGCCCCTGTGCCAGGACGTGCGGCATGACCATTGCTCCGGCTCGTTCGGTTTGTTTCACTCGCAACACGTCACGAGGCCACCATGTCGAATCCACACAGGTTGTTTGTTCCGCTGGCCGCCGGCGTCCTTCTGGGGGCGTGGATGGTCAGCGCTGCGTCACAGCAACCGGTTCGCGATCCGGCCGCCGAGGCGACCAAAGCGCAGCCCGTCGCGGCTGAGCGGCCGGAACAGCAACAGACCGAGTACGACAAGTCCGAGAAGTTCGATTGGAAAAAGCCGGCTCCGCTGTCCGCGGCGCTCAAGGACCAACCCAACGGCGGGCGGATCGCGGGATTCGAGTTCTCGCGCGACCCGCTCGGAGCCGACAAGCCGTTCCTGACGCTCGCCGAGGTGATGAAGAAGGAGTCCGCTGCCAAGCCGAAGGTGACGGACGCGCAGCGCAAGCTGTTGGAGTCGCGGTACGACCTCACCCCCAAACAAGACCCGCACACGAAGATGGCCCGCGGTAAGCCCATCTGTATCGGCCCGACCGCCCGGCTCGCGAACGGCATGACCTGGGACAAACTCGCGGGCATGTCCGCGGCGGACATCAAGAAGG
>CAZBXY010000056.1:0-32094 GCA_964495365.1 uncultured Frigoriglobus sp.
GGTTGTTCAACAGCAGCACCTTCGCCGGGATCTTCTCCGCGTAGGCCGTCGCGAGTTCCTGCACGTTCATCAGGAAGCTGCCGTCTCCATCGATGTCGATGACGAGGTTGTCGGGGAACGCGACCTTCGCGCCCAGCGCCGACGGCAGCCCGAAGCCCATCGTGCCGAGGCCGCCGCTCGTGATCCACTTCCGCGGGCGGTTGAAGTGGAAGAACTGGGCTGCCCACATCTGGTGCTGGCCCACGCCGGTCGTGATGATCGTGTTGTCGAGCTGCTCGCGGTCGCGCAGGATCTCCCACAGCCGCTTGATGGCGTACTGCGGGATGATCGCGGTTTCGGGTTCGGCGAACTTCAGCGGCTCGGCCTCGCGCCACGCGTCAATCTGCCGCCACCAGTCCGGGTACCGCCCGCCGCCGACCAGATCGGCGCTCTTCTCCTCCTTCAAGAGCGAGTTGAGATCGGACAGCGCGAGTTTCAGGTCGCCGTGAACCGGCACGTGTGCGAACTTGTTCTTGTGAATCTCCGACTGGTCAATATCCACGTGGACGATCTTGCCGTGCTTGGCGAACTCCGAGAGCTTGCCCGTCACGCGGTCGTCGAACCGCACGCCCAGCGCCAGGAGCAGGTCGGCGTCGTTGATCGCGTAATTCGAGTACACGGTGCCGTGCATTCCGAGCATTTGCAGGCACAGGTAGTGATCGGCGGGGAAGTTACCGAGGCCGTGAACGGTCAGCCCGACCGGCGCGCCGATCAGCTCGGCGAACTCCTTCAACTCCGCCGCGGCGCCGGAGTGGGTGACGCCGCCGCCGGCGTAGATGAACGGCTTCTTGCTGGCGCGGATCGCCGCGACGATCGCCTCCAGTTCGGCCCGCCGGGCGCGGCGCAGCGGGCGGTAGCCGGGCAGGTCCATCGGCGGATCCCAGTCCGGCACGATCGCCTTGATTTGCACGTCCTTGCACACGTCGATCAGCACCGGACCGGGGCGCCCGGTCGTGGCGATGTGGAACGCCTCCTTCACGACGCGCGTGATGTCCTCGGTGCGCGTCAAGAGGTAGTGGTGCTTGGTGATGCCGCGGCAGATCTCCACCATCGGCGTTTCCTGGAACGCGTCGTTGCCCAGCACCGCGGTCGGCACCTGCCCGGTGATGAAGATGGTCGGAATCGAGTCCATCTTGGCGTCGGCGATACAGGTGACGAAGTTCGTCGCCCCGGGGCCAGACGTGGAGACGCACACGCCCGCCTTACCGGTGGTGCGGGCGTAGCCGTGGGCCATGAACCCGCCGCCCTGTTCGTGGCGGGGCAGGATCGTGCGCAGTTTGCCGCTGACGCGCGTGAGCGCCTGGTGAATGGGCATACTGGCGCCGCCGGGGTAGGCGAACACCGTATCGACCCCGTGGCGGATGAGGGCGTGAACGAGGATGTCGGCCCCGCTCATGGGGGTTGCAGGGGCGGTCACGGCGGTTTTCGGCTCGGCCATTTCTGGTCGCTTGGTTAGGGAACCGGGCGAATTCTCTCGATATCAAGAGAACTTAGTATACCGCCCGCCCGCGCGGCGGGAACGGCAGTTGGGAAAGAAGTGAGGGTCTACTTCTTCGGCGCGGGTTCGTCCCATTCGACGCGGCAATCCGGGCGGTCGGCCTTCAGTTTGGCGACCCCGCTCGCGGTCACGCCGGTGCCGCACAGATCGACCGACGCCAGCCCGCGCACGGCGCGCAGGTGCTCCAGCCCGGCGTCGGTCACCTTTGTCCCGCGCAGTACGAGCCGCTTGACGCTCTGGGGCCGCGCCAGGGCGCGAAGATCGGCGTCCGCGACCGCCGGACTGCCCCAGAGGTTGATCTCGTCGTACTGCGCCCCGTCCGGCAGAAGTCGGAGCACCCCCGGCGCGCCGGGCGAGGTGGCCAGTGTCAACCGGCGCACCGGGAGTTGCGCCACCGCGCCCAGCCCGGCGTCCGTCACGCCCGCCGACGCGCCCAGGTTCGTCAGGCCGAGGAAATCCGTTAGCTTGAGGTCCGCGAGCCGCCGAAGGGCCGCGTCGTCCGCGCCGGCGGCATTCAGCGAAACGGATTTCAGGTTCGGGAACGGCTTCAGCGCGTCGAGGGTACCGGGTGTCAGTTTCGGGCCGGGGGCGATCTTGAGTTCCGTCAGCGTCGCGCCCGCCGGCTGAGCACCGAGCCGGGCGAGTTGGGCCTCGGTCAACTCCGGCATCCGGCCGCTCCACCCCGATACGACGCTCAGCGATCGGAGCTGTTCGGTGGCGGGGAGGAACACCCGGTCCACAAAGTCGGGCGGGAAGTCGCCGCCCACCAGTTCGATTCCGGTTACGACGAACGGGTCGGTCGGCAACCGGTCGCCCTTCTTGACGACCGTCTCGTGCCCGTTCGCCCGCCGGACGACGAGGTCCGCGTGCCCGGCGAGCGCCTCCGCGGCGAGCCGGTCCGGGGTCGCGAGGGGTTTGTCCTTGTCTTTACTATCCGGGGGCCGCACCGGGCCGGGCCGCTCCGGCGGCTTCTCCGCGCCCTTGCGGGGGTCGCGGGGCGGTTCGGACCTGGGCCACACCGCGACCGCGGCGACCGCGGCCAGTGCAATCGCCAGGAGCACACCGCCCGCGACGGCCGGTTTCAGCCACGCCGGGTTCGTCGCGGGGCGGGCCAGCGGTTCTGCCCGCGACCCTTGCACGACCGTGACCGCGTCCGGGTTGATTGTGTCGATCCCCACCCACGGGTCCGGTTCGCCGGCCGCCACCACGGGCGGCGCGATCGGAACGGTCATCGTGGCCGAATCGTGTTCGATCGCTTCGAGCTCCTCCGCCACGGCCCGCGCGCTCGCCGGCCGGTCGGCCGGGTTCTTCGCCACCAGCCGCCGGATCAGGTCGGACAGCGCCGGGGGCACCTCGGGGGCGAGTTCCTGAACCGCGGGCGGCTCGCGCGTCACAACCGCGGTCATCACGGCGAAGCTGCTGGAGCCGGTGAACGGCATCTTGCCGCTCGCCATCTGGTACAGCACCGCCCCGAGGCTGAACAGGTCGGTGCGGAAGTCGGTCGGGCGGCTCTGGGCCTGCTCCGGGGACATGTACGCCGGCGTGCCCATGAGCGCGCCGCTGGCGGTCGGCGGGTTGGCCGGTGTGTCCCCATCGACCGGGGCGGGCGCGTCCGTGTTGCGGGCCAGTCCGAAGTCGAGGATCTTGACCCGGCGCTTGGGAGCCTCGAGCCAGATATTGGCGGGCTTGATGTCGCGGTGGATCAGTCCGACTGCGTGCGCCGCCGCCAGCCCCTCCGCGACCTCCCGACCGACCCGCACCAGTTCCGCGAGCGGCGGGCGCGGGCTTTGCTTGAGCGCCTGGGCCAGCGTCTGGCCCTTCAACAGCGGCATCGCAATGAACGCGACCCCGTTGGCCGAACCGACCCGGAAGATGGTGACGATGTGATCGTGTTCGACCTTCGCCTGGGCCTCGGCCTCGTGCCGGAACCGGCCGACCGCGCGGGAATCGGCCGCGATCTCCGGGAGCATGACCTTGAGCGCGACCTGGCGCTTGAGGGCCACTTCTTCGGCCCGGAACACGATGCCCATCCCGCCGCGGCCCAGCTCGGCCAGTACGCGGAACGGGCCGAGCCGCCCCAGTTCGTCGGGCTTCTGGGCCGGCGACAGGAACGGGAACGCGCCCGGGCGCGTGGCCGGCTGCAACGGTCCGTGGTCCATGCGGCGGTTCCGGGGCGAGCGTCAGGGGGTCTTCGGTTCGATCCAGGCGCCGTTCTCGACCGTCCCATGATACCCGTTCCCGGAGCGGTGGGTAAGTCTTATTCCCGTACCGTCATCGAACCGGTACAGCACGAGCGTGTCGGCGCCCGGCTCCCGCGCGGCGGGCGCGGTCGGGGTGAAATCCTTCTCGTACCGCGCCGCGCGACCCGCGGGCCCCGTGAATGGTGCCGTGGAAGGGCGCGGCCCCGCCGTCCCGGCCCGTCGGCGTGCCGATGAGGCCCGGCGGTTCGACCCGCGGGAACGGCAACCGGAGAAGAAGTGAAGAAACCGCGGTTACGGCTTCTTTTTCGGGCCGAACTTCTTGTCGTCCCAGGTGATCGCCAGGTCGGGCCGCGGCCAGCGCCTGCGCGCCGGCCTCGGTCACCTTCGTGCCCCGCAGGATCAGTCCCTTGAGGCTCGTCACCTTAACCAGGTGCTGGATCCCCGCGTCGGTGAAATTGTTCCCCTCAAATGCCATGACGCGCACGTCGGTCTCGCGCGCGCTCAGGTCGCGCAGGGTTTCGTCGGTGAGGTCCATACACCCCAGGAACTCCAGCCCCGGGCGCCGCGGGTTCACGCCTTTGGCGGTGAACGCGCGGAACGCGTCCGGGGCCGCCTCCGACTCCACCAGCGTGAGCATCCCGATTTGGAACCGGGCCAGCGCCGCCCATCCCTTGTCCGTCAGGTTCGGATCGAGGGGAAGCTTGACGAACGTGAGAATGTCGGGCGGCCGGAGTTCGGTCAGTTTGGCGAACAGGGCGTCGGTGGGCTTGCGGGCCGAAAAGGTGATGTCCTTGAGGGTGTCGAACTTCTTCAGGCTCTCGATCGCCTCCGCGGTCAGTTCCACCGGACAGTCGAGCCGCACGAGCGTCTTCGTCAGCGGCATGTCGGACATCAGCCGGATGTGGGCCGTGGACAGGTGCAGTTGCCACTGGTTCATGCGGACTTCGGTCAGCTTCTTGAGGGTCGAGACCGCCGGGAGGAACGTGTTGACCACGTAAGTTGCGCCCAGTTCCTTGTCTTTCACCTGGCCGAAGTCGATGACGGTGACGGTGATGCGCCCGTCCGGCAACTTCCCGCCGGCGGCGACCGTCTGCGGTTGCGATCCGCCGTCAATGAGGACCGTCAGTTGCGCCTTCGGGAGCAGTTGCTCGGCCGCACCGCGTTCGCTTTCGGCAACTGGAGGCGGCGGGATCGGGGCTTTCCTGGGTGGCGGTGCCGGCATGGGTTGGTCATTGGGCGGTGCCGTTGATTGTCGCTGGCTCAATTCGGGACCGGGACGGCTGCGGATCAAGAAGGTAGTAGCACCAACCGCGAGCAAGCAGAAGGTGACCGTGATCGTGCAGCCGATCTGGAACTGGCGCCGATGTCGGCGCCGGGCCGGGGGCCGCGGGTCGCGCTGACCGGGCGTCCACGCCACCGTCGGCGCCGTGTCGTGGCCACGGTGGCGGGTCAAGAGCGACGATTCCGGTATTGCCAGTTCGGTCCAGGGCGACGAGTCCGCGACCGGAACCGCGCCCAGCGCGGTCGCCACCTCCGCCGCGGAGGCCGGCCGGTCGGCCGGGTTCTTCGCCATGAGCCGCTCGATCAGGTCGGACAGCGCCGGCGGCACGTCTGGCGCGAGCGCGCGCACCGTCGGCGGGTTGTGGGACACGACGGCGTTCAGTTGGTCGAACGTACTCGCCCCCTCGAACGGCTTCTGCCCGGTCGCCATCTGGTAGAGCACCACGCCGAGGCTGAACAGGTCGGTGCGGTGATCGACCGGCTGACTGCGGGCCTGCTCCGGCGACATGTATGCCGGCGTCCCCATGATCGCCCCGGAGACGGTCATCGACCGGTCGGGCACCGACGCGGTGCCGGACGACTCCATCCGGGCCAGTCCGAAGTCGAGGATCTTGACGCGCCGGTTGGTCCCTTCGAGCCAGATGTTGTTGGGCTTGATGTCCCGGTGAATCAGCCGCACCGCGTGCGCGGCGCCCAGCCCCTCGGCGATCTCCCGGCCGATCCGCACCAGCTCCGCGACCGGCGGGCGCGGGTTCTGCTTCAGCGCCGAAGCCAGCGTTTGGCCCTTGAGTAAGGGCATGGCGATGTACGGGACGCCGTTGGCCGTGCCGACGCGGTAGATGACGATGATGTGATCGTGTTCGACTTTCGCTTGCGCCTGGGCCTCGCGCTGGAACCGGGCGACGGCGCTGGGGTCGGACGCGGCGTCCGGGTGCATCACCTTCAGCGCCACCTTGCGCTTGAGGTCGATCTCTTCCGCCAGAAACACGATCCCCATTCCGCCGCGGCCCAATTCGCCGAGTACGCGGTACGGGCCGAGCCGCCCCAGTTCGTCGGGCCGCTGCGCCGGCGACAGGAACCCCAACAGCTCGCGCAGCCCGGGGCGCGGGGCGTTGCCCGCGTCGTTCGGGGTGGTGTCGGCCGCGGGGCGGAACCCCGGCGGTCGGTCGGGCGGTTGCGGCGGGCGGGGGTCCATGCGCGTCTCGGTTACAGGAACTCGGTGTCTGGTTTGGCTTTCGTCTTGTGGCACGGGCTTTTCAGCCTGTGTGCCCTCAAGCTATTCGGACACAGGCTCGAAAGCCCGTGCCACAAAACCAGACACCGACACCGGGTTCGTGCAGGTGAGGCGGGCGTCACGGCTTCGCTTTCGGCCCGAACTCCTTCCCCTCCCACTTGATCGCCATCTTGGGGCGGGCCGCCGAGAGCGCCTTCACGCCCTCCTCGGTCACCTTCGTGCTGCGCAGGATGAGCCTGTCGAGGCTCGTGACCGCGGCCAGGTGCTTCAGGCCCTCGTCCGTGAGGTCGCACCCGCTGAAGCTCAGAAACTTCACGTCGGTTTGGCGCTGGCTCAGGGCCAGCAGGTCCGCGTCGGTGATGTCCTTGCACGCGATGAACTCCAGCCACGGGGGCCGCGCGGGTGTGCTCCGGGTGCTCAGCACGCGCAGCGCGTCCGGCGCGGTCTTCGAGTCCACCAGGGTGAACGTCGAGAGCGAGAGCTTGGCCACCGCCGCCCACCCCTTGTCGGTCAGGTTCGTGGCGGCCGGCAGTTCGTAGAGCGTGAGCAACTGGAACTGCGGCAACTCCGCCAGGCGCCCGAACAGCGCGTCGTCCGGTTGGGGCACCGTAAAGGTCACGTCGTTGAGCTGCTCGAACTTCTTCATGTGGACCAGTGATTCGTGCGTCAGCTCCACCGGAGCGTCGAGCCGCCGGAGCGACTTGGCCAGCGGCATCCCGGACATCAGCCGGATGTCGGCGGCCGACAGTTCCAGTTGCCAGTGCTTCATCCGCACGTCGGTGAGCGCCCGCAGGTCGGTCACGGCCGGGAGGAACGTGTTGGCGACGTAGAGCCGGTTGATGTCCTTCGACTCGCCGAAGTCGATCATGGTGACGGTGAGCCGGCCCTCCGGCAGCTTCCCGCCGGCGAGCACCTCGTGCGTCGATCCGCCGTCCACGAACACGGTCAGTTTCGCCAGCGGCAGGAGTTTCTCGGCCGCCGCTCGCTCGCTGTCGGGCGCGGGCGGATCCTTCTTCTTCGGCGGGACAGGCGGCGGTTTCGGATCATCCGGCTTCTGCACGACCGGTTCGGTCGGCTTGGTCTTGGGCGAAACCGCGGAGACCGCCAGCCAGACCAGCCCGCCCAGCAGCACGGTGCCCAGCGCCGCGCCCACGCCGATCAGTAGCCCCTTGTACGACCGCGGCTTGTCTTCGGAGTCGTCGTTGTCCCGGCGCCGGGTGCGCCGGCGCGGTTCCTCGCGGTCCCGGTCGGCGCCCGGGGCCGGCGCCGGGGCGTCCGCGTCGGTCGCGTCGATGTCGCTCCACGGGTCGGCGGCTTGCGGCGGCTGCCAGACCACGACCCGGCCGGTCGGCGCCTGGGCGATGGCGGTCAGTTCCTCGACGACCTCGTCGGCCGTCGCCGGGCGCCCGTCGGGTTCCTTTGACAGCAACCGCTGGATCAGCGCCGACAGCGCCGGGGGCATGTCGGGGACCAGGCCGAGGGGCGGGTCCGGCTCGGTCGAGATGATCGAGGTCATCACGCTCAGCGTGTTGTCGCCGGCGAACGGCTTCAGCCCGGTCGTCATCTGGTACAGCACCACCCCCAGGCTCCAGAGGTCGGTGCGGTGATCGATGGGTTCCCCGCGGGCCTGCTCCGGCGACATGTACGCGGGCGTACCCACCACGTGCCCGCGGATCGTGATGTCGAGCTGCTGGTGGGCGTGCGGGTCGCGGGCCAGCCCGAAGTCGAGGATCTTTACCCGCAACTTCTGGCCCTCCAGCCAGATGTTGCTGGGCTTGATGTCGCGGTGGATCAGCCCCTTGGCGTGGGCTGCGGCCAGCCCCTCGGCGATCTCGATGCCGATCCGCAGCACGTGTGCCATCGGGGGCCGCGGGGTGATGCTCAGGGCCCGCGCGAGCGTTTGCCCCTTGAGCACGGGCATGGCGATGTACGACACGCCGTTGGCCTCGCCGACGCGGTAGATCGTGACGACGTGGTCGTGGGTGATCTTGGCCTGGGCGTGGGCCTCGCGGATGAACCGGGCCTTCGCCTGCGCGTCGGCGCCGGCCGGCAGGAGCACCTTCAGGGCCACGCGCCGGGGCAGTTCCGTGTCGTCGGCCTCGTACACGACGGCCATCCCGCCTCGGCCCAGCTCGCCGACGATGCGGAACGGGCCGATCAGCGCGCCGGGTTGCGGCTCGCCGGGCGCGGGCGGGAACAGGCTCGGGGACTCGCGCCCGGCCGTGGTGCGGGGGCTGGCCGCAGTTTCGCCGGTGGTGTCGGGGTGCGGCGCCCGGGGCGGGGCGGGGCGGCGGGGCGGGTCCATGAGCAGCGAACTCCGGCGGCAGCGACAGCAGAGATGCCTCAGTTGTACCCCGTGTGCCGGACCCGTTCAAGCAACGGTCGTACTCCGGCGTCCGGTTTGGCGCGCCGCCGCGAGTCCAACCGGACGCGCGTTATCGCCCCTTTACACATTCCGTGCCGGTGCCTGAATCACTCACACGCCGAGAGTGAAGGTTTTCGCGTGACGCGCAAACTCCTGGAAAACGTGGCGATTCGCGCACCCCGCGCGGTTGACGCGCGCCCCGATAGCGTCCTAGAGATCGGTATCGGACCCGCGTCCGGGTGACGGTCTCGTTAAAGGCACAGGCTTTCCAGCCGGCGCCACAAGACGGACGCCGCACCGGACTTCGGACGAGTTCGGCACGCCGGTCCCCTCGGCCCGCGGGCGCCCGACCCTTTCGGCCCACTGTCGCAAACCCGCGACCCGCCGCACCACCCGACTCGCACTCGGGGCCACGGGCGGGTGCGCACCCGGCTGGCTTTCGCGCCCCCGGATTCTCGTTGCCGCCGCGCGGCGGCCCTTCTCGGCACTTACTCGGAACCGGTCACCCGGCGCGGGCGGAAGCCCGCGCGCCGCTGGCGATCGCACGGACCGACGGACACAGGTACGCACCATGATGAGCCGCACGACTCGCCCCGCGATCCCCGCCCTCCGGCTCGAAGAACTCGAAGCGCGCGAGGTGCCGGCGGTCGTCATCCAGATCGACTACTCGCGCGACACCTCGGGCCTGTTCAACAACGCGGAGGCCCGGGCGACCCTGGAAGCGGCGGCGAGCCAGTTGGGCAACAGCCTCAACGCCAACCTCGCGGCCATCACCCCCGGCGGCGGCAACACCTGGACCGCGACCTTCATCGACCCCGCGTCCGGCGGGCAGATGTCGGTGTCCAACCTCGCGATCGGGGCCAACACCATCAAGGTGTTCGTCGGCGCCCGGTCGCTGGGCAGTTCGGAGGCCGGGTTCGGCGGGTACGGCGGGTACAGCATCTCCGGCACCCAGTCGTGGCTGAACACGGTCCAGACCCGCGGACACAGCGGGTTCGCGATGTGGGGCGGGAGCGTCACCTTCGACTCGAACCAGAACTGGTACTTCGGCCAGGACGCCAACGGGCTGGCCTCGAACAAGCTGGACTTCTACTCGGTGGCGGTCCACGAACTGGGCCACGTGCTCGGCATCGGCACGGCCCCGCAGTGGCGGAACCTGCTGTCGGGCGGCGCGTTCCGCGGCGGCAGCGCGATGAACGTCTACGGCGGCGCGGTGCCGGTCAGCGGGGCCGGCGATCACTGGGCCGACGGCCTCACCGTGAACGGTCAGGCGGTCAGCCTCGACCCGTCGCTGCCGTACGGTCAGCGCGTCGGGTTCACCTCACTGGACGCGGCGGCGCTGAACGATCTGGGCTGGAACGCGGCGCCCGCGGCGTCGAGCCCGTCGGCCGGGCCGTCGGGCGTGATTCTGTTCGCGATGGCCGGCACCAACGGCCGGGTGATCCAGTACGCGATCGTCAACGGCGCGGTGTTCGCGACCGGGACGCAGTTCGTGCCGTTCCCCGGGTACGCCGGCACGCTGAACCAGGCGTTCGGCGACTTCGACAACGACGGGGTCTACGATCTCGCGGTCGCCACGACCGGGCGCGGGCCGGCACTCGTGGCCGTCATCAGCGGACTGGACGGGCGCTACATCGGCGGCCCGCGGGTCGCGCTCGGCGGCGTGACGTTCATGATCGGCTTCGACGTGGAGAACGACGGGCAGCTCGACCTGGTGACGCTCGAAGGCACCCCGTCGGGGATCTACGTGTACGACGTGACCGGCGGCGCGATCGCCCCGGACGCGGCGTTCTCGGCGTTCGGCGCCCCCGGCCGGGCCGCGCTGACGGCCGCCGGCGAACTCGACCGCACCGGTTACGGCGACGCGGTGTCGCGCGACGCCCCGAGCGCCCCGGCGGCCGTGTACGCCGCGGCCGACCCGTGGGAAGAAGACGAGGACCTGGGGTTCGCGATCCCGGTCGCGTGATCCGATTTTCCTCGTGGGGTACGCCTCTGGCGTGTCGGCACGCCAGAGGCGTACCCCACTATTAGCATTCGCCGCTGGACCGGCGGCACAGGGCGGGTAAGCTCGGCGGGCGTCTCCCTTTCCCCGCCGAGGTCAACTCAATGAACCGCCGTCAACTGTTCACCCGCTCCGCCATCGCCGCGCCGTGGTTCCTCTCACTGCCCGCCGCTCGCGCGCAACCGCCGGTCGCCCCGATGCCCGCCGCGAAGGGCGATGCGATCAAGATCACCGACGTGAAGACGGTCCTCACCGCACCGGCCAACATCCGGCTCGTCGTGGTGAAGGTCGTCACAAGCGAACCGGGCCTCTATGGTCTCGGCTGCGCGACCTTCACCCAGCGCGCCCGCGCGGTGGAAACCGCGGTCGATAAGTACCTGCGGCCGTTCCTCATCGGCAAGAACCCGCTGGCGATCGAAGACCTGTGGCAGTCGAACTTCGTCAGTTCCTACTGGCGCAACGGCCCGGTACTCGGCAACGCGATCAGCGGCGTCGATATGGCCCTCTGGGACATCCTCGGCAAGCGCGCGAACATGCCGGTGTACCAACTCCTCGGCGGGAAGTGCCGCAAGGCCGTTGACACCTACCGCCACGCCTCCGGGGACACATTCGCGGATGTCGAGAAGGCCGCCCGCGCGCTCATCGAAGCCGGCCAGCGGTACGTTCGCGTGCAAGTCGGCGTGCCGGGGCTGTCCACTTACGGCGCTGCGGCGAAGGGCGCCAAGGCCGACGACAAGGACAACGCCAAGACGCAAGTGTGGGAACCGCGGGCCTACGTCCGCACGCTGCCGAAGCTGTTCGAGCACCTCCGCAAGCAGCTCGGCGACGAGGTGGAACTGCTCCACGACGTTCACGAGCGCATTCCGCCGATCCTCGCCTTTCAGCTCGCCAAGGACCTCGAAAAGTTCAACCTGTTCTTCCTCGAAGACCCGTTCAGCCCCGAAGACATCGGGTACTTCGAGAAGCTCCGCGCGCAGACCAGCACGCCGATCGCGATGGGCGAACTGTTCAACAACCCCAACGAGTTCGTCGGTCTCATCAGCAAGCAGTTGATCGACTTCATCCGCATCCACATCTCGCAGGTCGGCGGCCTCACGATGGCGCGGAAGATCGCCGCGCTGTGCGAGTTCTTCGGCGTGCGCACCGCGTGGCACGGTCCGGGCGACGTGTCGCCCGTCGGGCACGCGGTCAACGTCCATCTGGACCTCGCGACGCCCAACTTCGGCATCCAGGAGGCCCGCGTCTTTACGCCGGCGGAGAAGGACTGTTTCCCCGGGTGCCCGGAACTGAAGGACGGCTACCTGTGGGCGACCGACAAGCCGGGGCTGGGCATCGACCTCGACGAGAAGCTCGCCGCGAAGTTCCCGATCACCGACGACCCGCCGTTCGACTACCGCTGGGGCAACGTGCGCCGCAAGGACGGGACGGTCGTGAAGCCGTAGAGGTACGGTGCCGCGCGCGCTGGGTGTTCACCCGGCGGCCTCTTGATAGCGCTCCGGCGCGTACCGCGCGGCGAGCAAACCCGTCGCGACCGCCGGGTCGATGGCCCGCACCAACACGCCCTCCTGCCCGTACGGGAGATGCTCCACACACGCGCCCGACGGGCCGATGAGGCTCGTGGCCGATTCCTGGTAGCGGAACGCGTAGTTGACGCCGGCGAAATAGATCGTGTTCTCCAGTCCGCGGCACATCATCGCTTTCTCGTAATAGGGGGCGCCGATCGATCCCCATTGCGTCAGTTGGGGGCCGGCCCGGTCGCTCCCCGTGCAGTGCGGGTGGAAGACGATTTTCGCCCCGCGTGCCGCCGCCCACCTCACCGTCTCGGGGTAGCGGAACCCCTCGTGACAGATCGCCACGCCGAACTTGAGCCCGTTGACCTCGAAGAGGCGCCGGGTGTGACCGGGTACGTACAGCGGTTCTTCGGTCGGGTCGAGTTGGTTCTTGGTCTGGACGCCCTGAACCTCCCCACCGGCGCCCACGACGACCGCGGCGATCTGCCGACCCGCGCTCGTGTGCCATTCCGTCCCGAGAACGGTGACGATCCGGTGCGCCCGCGCCCACTCCCCCACCGCGCGGAGCGCCCGTTCCTGCTGTGCCGGGTCGAAGGGCGGTACGTCAAAATCCAGCCCGCGGAGCCCCGGGAGGTAGGCCTCCGGGAAGCACACGATCGCCGCGCCCCGGCCCGCCGCTTCGGCCAGAAGTTGCTTGATCTTGTCCAGACACTCCTCGACGGAGGAGGCGACGCGGGGCGCAGCCAGGGCAATGATCACGGGTCAACTCCGATCACACGAGATTCGACGAACGGGGTCAGCGCCCGGCTCCATTCACCGGCGCCACGGGACGAGCACCCGACGAACACGCGGCGCCGGTGCGGCCGCTCGCGGGGCGCCGCCGGGCGAACACGGCGCCGGGGGTCTTGCACGTTACCGCTCTCGTCGGCGGCTTGAACACCGCGGCGAAACGCCCTCGCACCGGGCGACAGAGAACCGAACACGCAAACTGTCATTGCGAACGAGCGGGGCGGTCCGATCACGTCCGCATCCCCGTGAGCACGTAGACGAACTCCTCGATCCCGTCGTCCGGCGCGCCGAGCCGCTCGGTCTCCTCGGCGCTGAACGCGAACCCGCACTTCTCCAGAACCCGGATCGAGGCATGGTTGTGTTTGGCGACGTGCGCGTACAGCGGGCGCGTTTGCACCACGCCCAGGAACTCGGCCAGCCCGCGGCTGGCGGCGCCGCGGCCCCAATACTCGCGCCCGATCCAGTAGCCGACGAGGCGCTGACCGTCGCGCTCCCAGCTCCCGACGTACCCGACCACCTGCCCATCAAGAAGAATGGTCTTCGTCACCGTGGCCGGATCGGCGCGGACCTTCGCCCAGTGCGCCAAAAAGGCGTCGCGGTCGCGGGGCGGGAACGCGGCCATCCGGTTCGCGTCCGGGTCCGCCTGCTGCGCGAACAGGATCGGCAGATCGGCGTCGGTCACGTCCCGCAAGCAAACCGCGTTCGGCCCGGACATCGCGTCTCCTCTTTTCCAGTATGTGTACGTAGTATCACTACTCTTGTCAAGCGAAAACGCCCTGGCCGCCACAGTCCGCGGCAGTTTTCCGTGAAGAACAACTGTCCTTTCTCATTTCATTCGATCGTAACTCCTTCAGAAATCGTCACTTGCGCGATTTTTCAAAATGTGTAGATTTCGTGAAGCATTCGGGTAGAATCGTGGTATAGGACGATAGTGCCTGTTCAATGTGAACGAGCAACTCCGGGTCAATCCGGGCGGCCAATTCTTCGGTTCGAGTGAGAGCCGGGAACGGGAGGAGTGTGATGGCGACGGTGGAAACGCGCACGGCGGGGGTTTCGAGCGCTCGTGACGAGTCCTTCGCGGACCGCGGGCTGGCGCTGGTGGCGATGGCCGGCGCGGTGGGCGGCGCGGTCACCGGGGCGGTCCTCGGGACCGAGGCCGGCGCCGCGTTCCCGGTGTTGTGCGGCGCGCTGGGCACGGTGCTCGGCAGCCTGACCGCCGCCGGCGGGTGGTGCCTGTTCGCCGGCGACTACGAGTAAATCCCAAACAAAACAGGAAGCCCGTGTCCTGGTTTTGTTGGGATTTGTTACTGGGATTTTGGGATTTGTTCTCCGCGCTCTACCCCAGAAGCGCGTGCAAGACGATGTACGTGAGCGCGGAGACGCCCGCCGAGATCGGGATCGTCAGCACCCACGCCACGAGCATGTTCTGCGCCACGCCCCAGCGCACCGCCGAGACCCGCTTCGACGCGCCCACGCCCATGATGCTCGACGAGATGACGTGCGTCGTGCTCACGGGCGCCTTCAGCGCCGTCGCCAAGAGGATCACGATCGACGCGGCGGTTTCGGCCGCGAACCCGTTGATCGGGCGCAGCTTGATGATCCGGTGCCCCATCGTCTTCATGATCCGCCACCCGCCCGACGCGGTGCCCAGCGCCATCGCGGTGGCGCAACTGATGATGACCCACAACGGCACTTCCACCTCCGCGTGCCGCCCCTGCGCCGCCGCGTAGGCGACCAGCGCCATCGTGATGATGCCCATCGACTTCTGCGCGTCGTTGGAGCCGTGCGCGAACGCCATGAACCCGGCGGAGGTGAGCTGGAGGACGCGGAAGTTGCGGTTCACCGTGGACGGGCGCCAGCGCCGCACCAGCCAGAGCAAGAGTACCATCAGCACGAACCCGCCGAGCAGCCCGCACAGCGGCGACAGAACGAGCGCCTTGAGCGCGAGCAGAACGCCCTTCGAGGTGAGTACGCCCCACAGTTCGTCGCCGGCAGCGCCGCCGTGAACGACCCGGTGGCACCACACCGCGCCGACCAGTCCGCCGATCAGCGCGTGCGACGAACTTGATGGGATCCCGAAGTACCAGGTGAGCAGGTTCCACAGGATCGCGCCCAGGAGCGCCGCCGCGACCACCAGCTGCGTGATCGTCTTGGGGTCGGCGATGTCGCCGCCGATCGTCTTGGCGACCCCGACCCCGATGAACGCGCCGACGAAGTTGCACGTGGCGGCCAGGAGTACCGCGGTGCGCCCCGGCAGCACGTTGGTGGAAACCACCGTGGCGACGGCGTTGGCGGTGTCGTGGAACCCGTTGATGTAGTCGAACGCCAGGGCCAGGGCGACGACCAGCACGAGGATCGCGAAAGCGCTATCCATTTTTCACCACCACCGAGCGGATCGCGTCCATCGCGTCGTCGCACTGGTCGATGCCCTCTTCCAGGCTGAACAGCATGTCCTTCTGGCGCACCAGTTCGACCGGGCTGGTGCCGTCGTCGAAGAGCGCGGCGATCGCCCGGCGGTACACCGCGTCGGCCTCGTTCTCCAGCGCGTGAACCGCGATGGTCGCGCTCTTGACCGAATCGGGGTCGGCGAACTTGCGGAGCCGGCGCGCGGCCCCGGCGATCTCGCGGGCGCACGCGACCGTGATCTTCACGAGGTGCCGCATCGGCTCGGTGAGGGCCGGGAACCGGTACAGCGCGGCGAACGACGCGGTGTGCTCCATGCTGTCCACGACGTTGTCGAGTACCTTCGTCAGCCGGGCGAGGTCTTCGCGATCGATCGGCGTGACGAACGTCTTGTCGATCTCCTGGTAGAGCCGGCGGCACACGTCGTCGGCCTCGGTCTCGACCGGCTTGAGCCGCGCCGCGGTGTCGGCGATCCGGTCGAGGCCGGTGGCGGTCTCCAACTCGGCGAACACGGTCGCGGTGGCCTCGATCTTGTCGGCCAGTTCTTCGAGCATGGTGAAGAAGTGGTCCGACCGCGGCACGAAGAACCGGGCGATCCGATCGAGCAACATGTGAAGATCTCGTGAACCCTCGAAGCGTGGGGTGATGATACGCCCGGCCCCGGCAAAGGAAAGCGCCGAGCAATCCCGAGACCGCCGGCGAAGAAACAACAAAGCCCTGGAAGGGCGCCGGAACCTCCACGGAGGCGGTTTCCGGCGCCCTTCCAGGGCTTCGATTCGTGTTCCGCGTCGGTCCCAGGGGTTGCGATCGCAAAGTCTCGCTTCACCCCTGGCTACCTGCCGCCGCTCCGCGGCTCAAAACCTTCTATCCCCTGTCTCCTGCTCCCTGACTCCTGATTCCTGACTCCTGTTCCCTGGTTACTTGCCCTTCTTCAGCACGGCGGGGCCTTCGCGCTTGATCGTCTTGGCCTTCGGCGAGCCGGGACCGACCTTGTTCGTCGGGCGCACCATCACCACCGCCCCCGGGAAGCCCGGAATGCCGCCGCGGACGAGTAGCAGGTTGTTGTCCGTGTCCATCTTCACGATCGCGAGGTTGCGGATCGTCACCCGCTCGTTGCCGTACCGCCCGGCGCGCTTCAGGCCCTTCTTCGGCCGACCGCTACCGCGGTTGCTCGCCAGCGACGCGGTCGAACCGGCCTGCCGGTGGACCTTCTTCGCCCCGTGCGCCGCGGGCAGGCCGGCGAAGTTGTGCCGCTTCATCACGCCCTGCGTGCCGCGGCCCTTCGTCGTGCCGATCACGTCCACCGCGAGTACGTCCTTGAACACCTGCTCAACCGTCAGCTTGTCGCCGACCTTCACCGTCATGTCCTCGGTGTAGGCGTCGAACTTCTTGGTCACGCCCTCGCCGCTGACCTTGATCCGCTCGACCTTGAAGCTCGCCTCCGCCGGCCCGGCCTTCACGCTCGCGGTATCGACGAACCCGCCGCTCACGTCGAGCCGGAACTCGCGAATCACCTTTTGCGGTTCGACGTCGGCCTTCGGCGGCAGCGCCACCCCGGCCTTCTGGCGGGCGTCCTTGCGCTTCGACTTCAGCCCGGCGGCGACGTGGCCCTGTTCGGGGCGGGTCGCGTTCTTGCGCTTCTTGTCCTTGAACCCGAGTTGCACGGCCGCGTAGCCGTCCTTGCGGGCGGCCTTCTCGCCGGTCGTGCTGGGGTACTTGATTTGCAGCACGGGGCACGGGCCGAGTTGCAGCACCGTCACCGGTTCCGCAACGCCTTCCGGCGTGTACACCTGCGTCATCCCGATCTTGTAGCCGATCAAACCCAGAGACATGGCAATACCTTTCGGCCGCGTTTGTGGCGGCTCGTAGTTGACCCCGGCCGACCTGCGCTCGACGCGGGGAGCGTCGCGCATCAGTCGCGTGTGTGCGGGGTGTAAGGAAGTGTGAATTGTAGCGGTTGGCGGGCGAGCGGCAACGCTTCACGCCGGGCCGCGTGCGAACGCCGCGTCCAGCAGTTCCCGCCCTTCTACCAGCTCCGCGACGCGGCGCAGGTCGTCCTGGAACAGGTAATCGGCCTCGCGGTGCTGCGTCACCCCGCGAATGCACTGGTGCGCGGCTTCCACCCCGCGACCGGGGCGCAGCGGCAAGCGGTAATCGAGTGCCTGCGCCGCGGTCAGCAGTTCGATCGCCAGAACGGTTTCCACGTTCTTCAGCACCATCAGCAGCTTCACCGCCGACACGCTCCCCATGCTCACGTGGTCCTCCTGGCCGAGGCTCGTGGGAATCGAATCGACGCTCGCCGGGTGCGAAAGCACCTTGTTCTCACTCACCAGGGCTGCGGCCGTGTATTGCGGGATCATGAACCCGCTGTTGAGGCCGGTTTCGCGCATGAGCAGCTTCGGCAGGCCGTCGTGCCCTTCGAGCAAGAGATAAATGCGCCGCTCGGCGATGCTCGCGTATTCCGCGAGCGCGATCGCGGCGAAATCGAGTGCCAGCGCCAGCGGCTGCCCGTGGAAGTTCCCGCCGCTCACGATATCACCGTTCTCGAAGACGAGCGGGTTGTCGGTCACGCCGTTGATTTCGGTTTCGAGCACGCCGGCGGCATAGGCGAGCGCGTCGCGGCTGGCGCCGTGGACCTGCGGCACACACCGCAGGCAGTACGGGTCTTGCACCTTCCCGCAGTTGCGGTGCGATTCCAGGATCTCGCTCTCTTCGAGCAACTGCCGCACATTCGCGGCGACCGCGCCGTGTCCGGGGTGCGGGCGGATCGCGTGGATGCGGGCGTCGAATGGCTTGATGCTGCCCTGGAGCGCTTCGAGCGACATCGCGGCGGCGAGGTCGAAGTGATCGACGAGCCGCGAGCACCGCTCCAGCACCCACGCGCCGTACGCGGCCATGAGCTGCGTGCCGTTGATGAGCGCCAGCCCGTCCTTCGCCGCGAGCGCGATCGGCGGGAGGTCGTGCGCCCGCAGGACATCGGCCGCGGGCACGCGCCCCTTGCGCTCATCATCCCAGAACTCGCCGAGACCGATGAGCGGCAGGCACAGGTGCGCGAGCGGGGCGAGGTCGCCCGACGCGCCGACGCTCCCGCGGCTCGGCACCACCGGCAGCAAGTTCCGTTGATCGAACTCGATCAGGCGCCGAAACACCGGCAGTGACACGCCGGAGTAGCCCAGCCCGAGGCCGACGATCTTCAGTTGCAACATCAGGCGCGTCACGTCCGGCGGTACCGGGTCGCCGACCCCGACCGCGTGACTGAGCAGCAAGTTGCGCTGAAGCGCGGAGAGCTGATCGTCCGGGACGCGCTTGTGGGCGAGCGCCCCGAATCCGGTGTTGATCCCGTAGTGCGGCTGTCCGTCGGCGAGCGCCGATTCGACGCGCCCGCGGCTGCGCTCCACGGCCGAGGTGTCTGCGGCGAAGTGCGCGACGGCCCTCGCCAAGTCGGCAGGAAGGTTGCGGATGGTGATTCGCGGCGCGCTCATTGCGGTTACCTGGCGAACGGCCGGTGTCAGCCGGCCGGTGGTCTGGCGAGCCGCGGCGCTGAGTAAATGAGAGTTCTGCAGGCAGCACTCTCATTTCGGCTACGGGAGCGGGAACGTGGCTCCGCTCCCTCGCGGTCGCGGCTCGTAAATGCCGCCCAACACCGGCCGGCTGACACCGGCCGTTCGCCAATACACTGACACCCACATGCCTAACGAAACCTTCACCCTGCGGTCGCCGGTGCCGGTGTCGGCGGAAGAATTGTACGCCTGGCACGCGCGCCCGCTCGCGTTCCAGCGGCTGCAACCGCCGTGGGAGGAGGCTCGCATCACCAGGCAAGAAGGAGCCTTCGGCACCGACGGCTTCCGGCTCACGATGCGAACGAAAACGCTCGGCCCGCTGCGCGCGACGTGGGTCGCGGAGGCGTTCGACTTCCAGCCCGGCCGCCGGTTCCAGGACCGCTGCCTGAGCGGGCCGTTCGCGTTCTGGAACCACACGCACCTGATGATTCCCGACGGCGCCGAGAGTTCGCACCTGGAAGACACGATCGAGTACCGCGTCCCGCTCGGGCTGCCCGGGCGTGTGTTCGGCGGCGGAATGGTGCGGAAGCGGCTGGCCGCGGTGTTCGCGTATCGGCACTTCCTCACCGCGAGCGATCTGCGGCGCCACAAGCGATTCGCCGACCGCCCGCGCCTGACGATTGCCGTCACTGGGTCGCGCGGGTCGGTCGGCTCGGAACTCGTGCCCTTCCTCACCACCGGCGGGCACACGGTCATTCGGCTTCTGACGGGAAACGCGACGCCACCCTACGACGACGGCACGAAATGGGTGTCGTGGAAGCCGAACGAACCGCTCCCGCCCGGAACCTTCGACGGTGTGGACGCGGTGATTCACCTCGCCGGCGACAACGTGGCCGAAGGGCGCTGGACCGAGGCGAAGAAAAAGCGCGTCCTCGACTCACGGACCGGGCCGACGCAGAACATCGCCTCCGCGATCGCCGCGGTTCCGCCCGACCGCCGACCCAAAGTGTTCCTGTGCGCGTCGGCAGTCGGGGCTTACGGCGACCGCGGCGAGGAGGAACTCACTGAAGAATCACCGCTCGGGAAGGGGTTCTTCCCGGACGTGGTTCGAGTGTGGGAAGATGCGTGCGCTCCGGCGCGGGCCGCGGGCGTGCGCACCGTGAACTTGCGGATCGGCGTCGCCCTCTCGCTCAAGGGCGGCGCGCTCGCCAAGCAACTCTGGGCGTTCAAGATGGGCGCCGGGGCGGTACTCGGTAGCGGCAAGCAGTGGGTGCCGTGGATCACCGTGAACGACATCGTCGGCCTCATCAACCACGCCCTCTACACGGAGGAACTGAGCGGCCCGGTGAACACGGTTTCGCCGAACCCCGTCACGAACCGCGCGTTCACCAAAACTCTGGGCCGCGTACTGCGGCGGCCGGCATTTTTCTGGCTCCCGCGGTTCGCGCTCCGCGCGGCGTTCGGCGCAGTGGCCGATGAGGCTTTGTTGGCGAGCATGAAGGCCCGCCCGGCGAAAGCGGTCGCGAGCGGGTTCGCGTTCGATCACGCCGAACTGGAACCGGCGCTGCGGTTCCTGCTGGGCCGCGCGAAATAATTCTCAGAATTTACTTGACAAACGTTCACTTATCACCAATAGTTGTTGGTGGTAAGCCGCGACTGCTACAACTGGTTCAACGAATCGTGTTTGTTGGTCTTGTCTTCAGCCCCGGAGGGGCGACCGACGTTAGCCCGGGGTGGAGCGAGTCTGCGAGCGCAACCCTGGGAACCGACACGAAATAGAATGAAGCCCTGGAAGGGCGACAGAACGGACGGCGAAGGCTCTGTCGCCCCTACGGGGCTTGAACTTTCTTCGGTTTGCGTACCCGGGGTTGCGCTCACTTCGTTCGCTTCACCCCGGGCTAACATCGGTCGCCCCTCCGGGGCTGAGAACCAAAAACCCCAAACCTTGAATTTCCGTGCCGGTCACCCCGCGGCCTTCTTGAGTATTTCCGCGACGCGGGCCGCGATGATTTCGGCCTCGCCCTCTTGCAACGTGTGAACCGCGAACAGGATGCCCTTGTCGCCGGTACCAGACGCGCGCCCGATGCGGATCGACGGGCTGCCGTCGGCCAGCGCGCGGGTCAACTTCTCGCGCGTGATCGCCACCTTCGTTTCGTCCCACGACACCTGAAGGTGCGGCACGTGGTTGGCGATTTCGGGCGTGATGCGCTCGCACGCGACACCGGCGACCGCCGCCACGGCCTTTTCGATGACCGCGATCCGGCGCTCGAACTCTTTCTGCTCCGCGCCCGGGTCGAGCTTCACGAACCGCTCCACCGCGGCCAGGAGCGCGACCATGTCCTCCTTGCCGACCTTCAGCGCACGGCCAATGGTGCCGCAGTTGGGGTTGGCGTTCGCCCGCGCCGCGGCGATGAGTTCCTTGCGGCCCAGGAGTAACCCGGTGTCATTGGGCCCTCGCATCGCCTTGCCGCCGCTGAGCGCGATGAGGTCGTAGCCGAGTTTGGCGTACTCCGCGATCCGCCCGACCGGCGGCACGTCGGCCGCGGCGTCGATGAGCGCGGGCACCTTGTGTTCGCGTGCCAGTTCGGCCCACCGCTCGCGCGATATTTTCCCGGCGTCGTTGGCGATGTTCATGAAGAACATCAGCGCGGTGCGGTTGTTCACGGCCTTCGCCACATCCGCGGCCGTTTCGACCTCGACAAACTTCGCCCCGACACCGGTGAGCTGGTTGTCGTAGCAACTGTGGTGCGTCTTCTGAATGAGGATTTCGTTCCGCGTGCCGGTGGTGTCCGGAAGCCGCGCGACGAACTTGCGATCACCGCGAGTAACAGCCGCCGCGGCGCCGAGGAACAGCGCGCCGGCCGCGCCGGTGGTCACGAGGGCCGCGTCGGTGCCGAGCAGCTGCGCGATCCGCGCGGCGACCTTGTCGTGCAGTTCGACGAGATCGACGAAGTGTTTCGCCGCTTCGGCCCACGCCGCGACGACCTCCGGCGGCATGACCGAGCCGCCGAGCACGGTCACCGTGCCGATTGCGTTGATGACCGGTTTCACGCCGAGCGCCTCATAGAAGTTCGGCCGCCCGGGGGGCTCCGCGGCGCCAGTAGGAGCGAGCGCGCCGGTCGCGGCGAGACCGGCGCCGGTTTGAAGTACACGCCGGCGAGTGGGTTCGGTCATGGGATGGCTCTGTTGTGGTCCGCCCAAATAATTGCGCGCCGCGCTCGTACTCACAACATCGGCGGAGCGGGCCTGAATGTCGAACGCCGCCCCGGTTGTAACCCGCGGCGCGGGTGCGTGCAACGCCCCGCGCGAAAGTGGAGTGGCGGCGCGAATCGGCAAGCTCGGGGAACTTTCCGCGCGTGTTCGGTGTCGGATGCTATAGTCGAATCGCGCGACGAATGAACCGCATAATGTGTAAATGATCGATTTCTGAGCGGGGTTTGCGGGGCGTTGTAATTTTCTGTGGTCGCGATACAATGCCCCAGCTTACCCCGCGGACCTCTCTCGTCCGTTACCGGCTCGCCGTCGCCCACCGGCCGCGCGTCCGCTATTTGAGGAACGACCGATGCAACTGACTCAACCCGGGTTCCCCCTCCAGGTCGCGGAGGAGGGCGGGCGCACCACCGTCCGGTTCCCGGCCGGGACCGAACTGTCCGGGGCCAACGCCGAGGAACTGGCGCGCGAACTGTTCGCCCTCGTCGAGCGCACCGCGAACCCGCACCTTCTCGTCGATCTCGACGGCGTGCCCGTACTCACGAGCATGATCCTGGCGAAGCTGATCTCGCTCAACGAGAAGGTGCGCGGCGCCGGCGGGAAGCTCACGCTGACCAACCCGACCCCGGTCGTGCGGAAAGTGTTCGAGATCACGCGCCTGGACACGATTCTGGAAGTAACGGACCCGCTCTCGGCGTGACGCCCGGTGTGGTCCGGTCACAGAGTGACCGGACCACAGGGTCAAGCAACCGCATCACACCAGTCCGAACGCGCGGACCGGGAACGTGCCCATCCCCTTCACTTTGACAGGCACCGCGAAGAACCGGAAGTCCTCGTCGGGCAGGTGCGCCAGCCCGGTGAGGTGTTCCGCGACCGGCACCCCGGCGCCGAGCAGCGCCGTGTGAACCGGGCGGGCCATGTCGGCGGTGTCGTCGATGTTCAGCGAATCAATACCAACGAGTGCGGCGCCGCGCTCGGCGAGAAACTGCGCCGCGTCGGCAGTGAGAAACGGGTGGCCCTCGAAATACGCATCGGTGCGCCAGTGCGCGTCCCAGCCGGTGTGAACCAGTACCGCCTTGCCGCGCACGTCGAGCTTTTCGAAGAACGCGCGCGTGATCGCGCGCCCCGCGGCGCGGTCGAACCGCACCACGAGCCCCGGGACGTTCGCGACCCGCGACAGCGGCAGTTCCGAAACGTCGATGCCGTCGGGGAACCGGTGGAACGGGGCGTCGAGGTACGTGCCGGTGTTGGCGACCATCTCGATCTTGCCGATGTGGAACTCGGTGCCGGGCGCGTAGATCGCGCGCGACGCCTCCCGCGAGAGGAAGTCGCACACCAGCGGCGCGGGCAACCCCTTGTAGGTAACCATCCCGCTCTCGACGGTGTGACTCACGTCGATCAGCATGGCTGTGCCTCGGTTCGGGTTCGCAGAAAAAATCGATGATACCGCACAACCGTCGCGGCGCCTGCGTCGTCTTCAATCCTGTACGTAGTGTTCGATTCACTCACGGGAGGTCGCTCATGGTGACGCGGGTGTTGTGCGCGGTGGCGGTGTTGACGTTCGGCGCATGGGCCGGCGCCGACGAGCCGAAGGAGGCCGACGAGAAGGTCGAGGAGATCAAGAAGGCGCTCGTCGGCAAGTGGCAGTCGGACGACAAGGACAAGGCGCCGGTCGAGTTCAAGGTGGACGGCACGATGAAGTATGCGTGGTTCAAGGGGAACGGGAACTGGGAGATCACCGACGGCACGTACACGGTGAGCGCCGACGGCCTGGTGAAGTACACGACCACCAACGGCGGGGCGAAGCTGTCGGGCTGGTTCCGGTACAAGGACGGCGTGCTGACCTCGCCGCGCGGCCCGGCCCCGCTCGTCACGTGGAGCAAGATCGAGGAGAAGAAGCCCGCCGAGAAGAAGTGAGTCGAGCTTTCGAGCCTGTATTCGGTGTCTTTTCGTGGCACAGACTTTCGAGTCTGTGCATCCGCATCCGCGGTCGCGAGCGAAGCGAGTGGCCGCGGGTTCGATCTGTTGAGCGATCCGGTTCGTGTCGGCCCCTCCCTTCGGTCGGGACCGATTGGAAGCACAGGCTCGAAAGCCTGTGCCACGGAAGACAAACGGCACGTTCCTACTTCGCCACATCCGCGCCGGGCCACACCAGATCGTTGAACCGGTCCACCGGTTCCTTCGCACTCCACGCGATCCCGCGCAACAGCAGCACGCGGAACAACGGGTCGTCGAAGCTCCACGAGTAGTGCCCGGGGATCGACACGAACACGCGGCCCTTCGCGTGCTCCACCGACCAGAACTGCGGCCACGGCTCTTTCTCTTCGGTCGCCCAGCCGAGTACGCGGTCCTTCGGCAGGTCGCCGGTGAGCTTCCAGTAGCTCTCATCGACCAGTTTCAGTTTGTCGAAGTTCCGCGTGACCGGGTGCTTGGCGGCGCTGAAATCGAGATCGAGCGGACCGTGGCGAAACTTGATCCCACCGCCCCGCGCGGCCAGCCCGATGCGCTTCGCGAACCCGGGCACGTCGTCGCGCCCGTCCACCGCCCAGTGGATGTACGTCAGTCCGCCGCCGCGCTCGAGGAAGGCGTCGATGTCGGCGGCGCGCTTCGCGTCCCAACTGCCGCGCTGAAAGAAGACCATCGCGTCGGCCTTCTGGAACTCGGCCTTCTCCGGCCATTCCATCGCGGTGGCGACCTCGATATTGTCGCCGGCGGCGAGCAGTTCCTTCCACGCCTTGAGCCACGCGGGGTAATCGTGTTCGCCGGGGCCGTGGTCCTTTGGCCCTGCGACCAGCACCACGCGAATCGGGCGCGTCTTTTCGGGCGGGTTCGGCGCCCCGGCGAGGATCACGTTCACTTCGGCGATCGTGCGCGGCTTCGGGCGTTTCTCGGTGCCGACGTAATCTTCCGGCATCCGCGGCGCGGGCGTGAGCAGGAACGTGAGCAGGTCGCGCTGCTGCTCCGGGGTGAGTTTCTTCAGGAGGTCGTCGGGCATGATCGACACCGGCGACGGGCGCATCTCCGCGACATCGCCCTTGTCGATGATCGTCGTCTTCGCGTCCTTGTCGCCGAGGTGGTATTTGCCATCCACGACACGAACCACGCCGGTAAGCGTGCGGTCGTCCTTCAACCGCACAACGTAGCTGATGTGATCGGGATTGATGGCGAAGCTCGGCTGCGCAATGTCGCGCACTACGGACGTGTAGTCGCGGTGGATGAGGTTCGTGAGATCGGGGCCGATGTTCCCGCCCTGCGCGTGAACCGCGTGGCATTTCGAGCACGCCGCCGCTTCGGAGAAGTAGAGCTTGCGCCCGCGCGCCCAGCTCCCGCCATCGAGTTCCTTCGGCGGCGGAAGGGTAACCGGCTTGGCGATATCGGCTTTCGTGTCGGCCCACGGGAGAAGCGCGCGGCGCAGCGGGAACGGGCGGGAACCGTTGTCCTCATTCGTTCCGTACGAGAACGAGAGGTACACCTCCGGGAACGTGAGGAACGAGAATTCGGCGAGATCAGATTGGCCGCGCTTCGGGCTGAAGGTAATGAGCCCCCTTTGTCCAAACGTTACTCGTATCTGCTTGACCTCCGCACCATTTGGTGCGTGAACAGTGACGGCCGAGTTCGTGTTGTAACGCAGCGTGACCGTTTCCGCCGGCAATTCGTAGTCGATCTTCGCGCCGGGTTGTACGGCCGGACGAAGCATACTTACAAGATCGAGTTGCGTCTTTAGTGCTAGCGTTCCTCCGGCTTCGCTCTTCATCGCCTTCCACAGCGAGTCGTGAGGGGTGCTGCCCTCCGTCAGTTTTTGCGATACCTCGAAGTCGAGGTGCGGCAGCCATCCGTTCCACGTCGTCTTTCCGTCCTTCGACTTCCACGTGACCTCCACCCCGCTGAGATCGAAGTCGAGGTCAATCGCCGCGTGCTGTGGGAGTTCGCCCTTCGCCGGCGTCGTGGGGCGGCCCATGCCCGGAAGCGTCAGCGCGTAATGCACCGCGGCGCGGAGCGGGTCGGTGGCCAGTACCAGCGTGCGCCGGTCGGGCGTGAGTTGTGCCGAGTGGATCGGCACGTTGAACCGCGGCGTCGCCTTCTCCATCTGCACCACCGCGTAGCCCGGCCAGAGCGTCTCGAACCGGTCGCCGGCCCGCACGTACTTTCCCGCGGTGAGTTTCGATTGCGCCAGTACGTCACGCAAAAGTTGCGGATCAACCGGCCGGTCGAACTCGACGCGCACCTCGCGCGGGCCGCTGGGGTACACCAGAACCGGCTGCGGGTGTTCGCGATCGGTGTAACTGATCTTGAACAACTTCCCCTTCCCGGTCGGGCCGCTGCCCCAGTCCGGGCCGCCGCTGTGACACGCGACCACCAAGTCACCCGCCGGCGACACGCAGCAATCGACCGTGAGCATCGACAGGCCCGCGATGAGGTGGTTCTTCGCGACGTAACCCGCCTCGGTCTTCACGAGCTGCGTGCGGTAGAGCTTCCCGCGGGACTCGCCCGTGACGATCGCGTCGCCGAGCCACGATTTCGGCCCGAAGATCGGACCGTTCGGCTTGAGCGGCTCGTTGAAGCAGAACCCGCAGGTCGATTGGTGCTGCGGGCCGTAGTCGAACGTGCTCGGCTCGTCGATCACGTCCGGCAGGTGCTTCGGGTGCCGCGGCGGGAACCCGTAGTGGCGCACTTTATCGCGCTGAATGTGCAGGAGTTCGTCGAACGGGTTGCCGTTGGGTAACCACGTCGCGCCTTCCTGATCGGTGCAGAACAGGTCGCCGGCCTTGTTGAATCGCAGCCCGATCGAGAAGCGAATGCCGGTGGCGATGATTTCGCGCGTCTTGAAGTCCGGCGACACGCGAATGATCGTGCCTTCTTCGTCCTTGATCGAGTACTTCGACTTACCGTCTTTATCGACGCGGTGCCCGTTGGCGAAGTCGAACGTGCCGCGGCCGAAGTAGATGCTCTGGTCCTTCGGATCGAAGCAGGCGCCGACCGCGTCCACGCTCACGTACAGTTCCTTCCACCCGTCCGCGACGATGATTTCCTTATCGGCCTTGCCGTCAGCATCGGTATCGACGATGAGCGACAGTTTGCCCTTGCTCGGAACGAGTACTCCTTGGCCGTGCTTGTAGCCCGGCGGGGTGAGGTCCATTCCGATCGGCCCGCGGAGCCGGCCCTTCGCCTCCCAGAACAGTTCCGCCTTGTCCTCAACGCCATCGCCGTCGGTGTCCTTCAGAACCCAGATGTCGCCGTTGTAGCACAGCGCGACGAGCGCCCCGTCGTCGCGGTACTTCACGTTGTTCACGTTCGTGAGATCGACCGGGAGCTGCTTGACGCTGAACCCCGGTACGAACACCTGCACCGCCGGTGGGTCTTTGACCACGACGAGCCGCTCGCCGATCGTCGGCCCGTCCGGCGGCAGGTTTTGCTTGAGTGCCGCGTGCTTCGCAGTGAGGTAGGCGCGGACCCTTTTTGATTCGTCGTCGGAGAGCGCGCGGTTGTAGAGCAGCACCTCCGCGATGTCGCACCGCGCCGGGCCGCGGGCCTGCTGGTCGCTGGCGTCGTTGGTGTAATACCGCGCGCCGACGGTGATTTCTGCCAGCGACAGCGGCGCGCTCGTCCACGGGCGCTCGCTGTTCGCGACTCCATCCGCAACGAGCCGCACGGCCTTGCCGTCGCCGCGCACTTCGAGCTGATACAGCGTGCCGAAGTCGCCGCCCTTGGTCATCAGGTTCCGCCATCCGCCGAACCCGCGGCCCTCGACGTTCAGTTCCGTGAACCGCGGGGTCGGGTTCGGCCCCATGTCGATGGTGAAGCCGGTTTCGTAGTCGCGGCCCTTGGGTGCGTTGAGTGCGAAGAACCCGTGGAACCCGCCGGGGTTGTTGCGCGGCGCGACGACCACGAAGCAGGTGAACGCCTTCAACTCGTCCTTGCCGCCGGCGAAGCGGAAGTGATCGTCTTCGCCGTCGAACCGCACGACCGCGGCCTCGCCGACCTTCACGAGCGCCGGTTGTGCCGCGGCGAGCGGCTGCTTGACGTGCCGGCCCTTCCCGGAGCCGTCGAACCACGTCGCGAGCTTGTCGCCGGCGGCGAGCTTCGCCTTGTGGGCCTTGTTGGCGGCCCCGACCCGGGCCGCGTCGAGCCACAGTTCGAGTCCGTCGGCCACGGGGAGTTTGTCGTCGGCCCACGGCTCGACGGCCGCGAGCCGCGAGCCACACACGAACACGAGAAGGAGAACACCGGCGCAGCGAAGAGGGGTCATGTGCGGCTACCACGGGAAGGCGAAGGAAGTGTCCCGATGGTAGCGGCGGTTCGCGGGCGCGGGAACGGAATTCTTCGCCGGCTCCGCACCGACGGGCGACCGTTACTCCAGCACCTTCCCCGCACCGCCCGTCACGCTCGCCCGCGCCGCGGCGCGTTCGGCGCCGGCCGCGCGCCGGCTCCCGGCCCGCTCCAGCGCCGCCGCCAACTGTGTCCGCGCGCGCGGGTCGTTCGGCTTCAGCTCCTTCGCGTCGGTCAGCGCGCGGAGCGCCTGACACAGCATCTCCTCGCAGAACCGGGCATCGCGGTCCTTCGCGGCGTCTTGTGTTTTCACGAGCAGTAGCAACCCGGCGCCGCGGTGATACAGTTCGCCGAACCGGTCGTCGGCCCGCTGCGCCAGTTCCATCAGCTTGATGTGCGCCGTGACTGCGTGCGGCGCGAGTGATGCGACGCCCGCCGCATCCTCGACGAACCGCTCGCCGTGGAACTTCGCCTCGGCCGGCTGCCCGCACCGCAGGTACAGCTCCGCGAGCTGCAACCGGAACAACGGCTGGTCCGGGTGCGCGCGGACGTAGGTTTCGAGGTGTACCGCGGCCCCGCGGTGGTCGGCCCGTTCGAGGCACCTGGCGACGAGCACCAGCGGGTCGTCGGGCGCCGCCTGCACGGCCGACGCGCGAATCACTTCGCTCGCCGCTTCCGCCTTCGGCGCGACTGTGGGCGTAGCCGCGACGCGCAGCGGAGCGGGAACCTGAGCGGGCGTTGGGCGCAGCGCCTCGCACCCGATCACGAACACAACTACCACCGCGCCCGCGAGCCGCATCCGCGTTCCTCCGTTATCACCGGAGGAATCGACGGCGCGGGTCGTGCGGGTTTACGCAGTTGAGCGAACCTGGCGAACCGCGGCGCGAAACTGGGCAAGCGGTGCGCGTTGCTCCTTGTGGGACAGGCGCGGCCCGCGGCGCCCCGCCCGTCTCTCGGCGGCGCCGCGGTCGCGCGCGGACGTACACCCGGTGCCCCTCGCACTGAGTGTACATATCTATTTACTATACGTGGGTTCAAAACCGATCAAGAGCGGATCGGCGGAATTTTCGGAAATGTCAAACGTGATCGCCGGCGGCTGCAATGATTCGCAGCGCCGCCGGCGAAAGTGAGTGCTCACCCTCAATCACAGCACAGGTCTTCGCTCAGCTTGGCCAGCGCCTCGCTCTCGATCTGGCGGACCCGCTCGCGGGTCAGCCCCAGGCACTCGCCGATCTCCTTGAGCGTCTTCGGCTCCTCGTCGTTCAGCCCGAACCGCATCTTCAGCACCGTCGCCTCGCGCTTGTCCATCTTTTCCAAGAGAATCAGCACGTGCTTGAGGTCGTCGGTTTCGACCATCTCCGTGTCCGGGGTCTTCGAGCGGTCGTCGGAGAGCATCTCCTCGATCGACCACCCGCCCTCGCCGGTCTGGTCCGCCTGCGGGGCCGCGTTGTAGACGCGAATCGCCTTCTTGATGATGTTCAGCTTCTTCTTCGGCAGCCCCAGGAGCTTCGCCACTTCCTCGTGCGTCGGCGGGCGGCCCAGTTCGTCACTCAGCTTGTTGGTCGCCCGGCGCCACTTGGCGAGCAGTTCGACCATGTACGCGGGGATGCGGATGGTTTTCGCGGTGTTCACCAGCGCCCGCTTGATGCTCTGCTTGATCCAGTAGCTGGCGTAGGTGCTGAACCGCGTGTTCATCGTCGGGTCGAACCCCTCGACCGCGCGCAAGAGGCCGAGGTTGCCTTCTTCGATCAGGTCTTGCAGGGCCAGCCCCTTGCCGGTGTAGCCGCGGGCGATGTTGACCACCAGCCGCAGGTTGGCGCGGACCATCTGATCGCGGGCCGCGGTGCTGCCCGCGCCGATTGCGCGGGCCAGCTCCTTTTCCTGATCGGCGGTGAGCAGGGCGGTTTCGTTGATCTCCCGGAGGTAGGTTTCCAGCGGGGACTGGACCACGTCCGGGCGGTAGCGGCGGAGTCGCGACATGAATCAGGCGTCCTGTCTACGGAGGTCCGGCGTGGGTCGCGGTCGGGCGTCCGCGGTGGGCATCCCACCACAAGCACACGGGCTGCCTCCGCGCCTCCGAAGAGGCGGAAGTCGATCGCCGGTGCGCTGCGAGTCCGGGGCGCCGCCCGACGAACCCGCAGGGACGTATCGACCGCTGAAACGATAACCTGGATAAACGCAGCGGTGGAACGCTCGCGCGAGGGGGATTGCGAGCGTCGTGGAGCGAAACTCGGTCACAACCCGGCTACCGCGACGAACCGTCACGGTCGGTGCGGTCGGGGGGAGCCGCATAATGCCACCGGTTTGCGGGCCGAAGAAATCGGACGGGATGATTCTTCGGCCTTTGTCAGCATATCTTCCTGAGCCGGTGCGGATCAATGGAATTCTTGGTCCAAAGTGTGAGCTATTTTGGGCCTCCCTACCAAACGTCACCACTTCACCAACTTAGACCCAAAAGCGCAAGACGAAGTTTCGTGAAGTCAACCGATTTTTTGCGACCGATGTGTGCTACGCGACGGGAAAGTCGTCGCGGGTGTGGGAGTTTCGGACACCGGGGGGCAGACAAGGAGACCCGGAGAAGGGAGACACGGAGAGAAAATCTGTCTTCTCTCCGTGTCTCCCTTCTCCGGGTCTCCTTGTCGGTCTCGTTATTTCGGAGTGTCGCCCGGCAGTTGGAACAGCGGGCCGGCGGCGCCGGTGCCGCCGCGGAGCGATTCCTTGTCCTCTTCCTTTTCCTTCTCCTTCTTCTTACCAGGCTCCTTCTTGTCCTTGCCGTCGCCCTTCTCGCGGGCGACCTTCGTGGCTTCCATCGCCTTTTCGGCCTCCGGCCCCTCGATTGGCATGTCCGGGATCTCGTCCGGCACCTGCCCGTCATCGACGTTCCGCATGGAGAGGCCGATCTTGCGGTCCTTCGCATCGACGCGGAGCACCTTCACGTCCACGTCGTCGCCGACCTTCACCACTTCCTCCGGCGACTCGATCTTGTCTTCCGACAACTCGGAGATGTGGAGCAGTCCCTCCAGCCCCTCTTCGAGCTGCACGAACACGCCGAAGTTGGTGAGCTTGGTGACCTTGCCCTTCACCTTCTGGCCGGGCTTGAATCGCGCCGGGATGTCGGTCTCCCACGGGTCCGGGCCCATCTGCTTGAGGCCCAGCGCCACCCGCTTGCGCTCCTGATCGACCGTCAGCACCTGGCAGGTGATCTTCTGGCCCTTTTGCACCATCTCCGAGGGGTTCGACACTTTCCGCACGTGGCTCATGTCCGAGACGTGCAGGAGGCCGTCGATTCCCTCCTCGATTTCGATGAAGGCGCCGTAGTTGGTGAGGTTCCGCACGACGCCCGTGATGACCGTGCCCGGCGGGTACTTCTTGGCCACCTCGCCCCACGGGTTCGACTGGCACTGCTTCATGCCGAGCGAGATTTCCTTCTTGTCGTGGTTGATGTTCAGCACCTGAACCTCGACCTTGTCGCCGATCTGCACCAGTTCCTTCGGGTCGGCGATCCGCTTCACCCAGCTCATTTCGCTGATGTGAACGAGGCCCTCGATCCCGGGTTCGAGTTTGACGAACGCCCCGTAGGGCATGATGTTGACGACCTCGCCGTTGAACCGCTGCCCGATCGGGTACTTGGCCTCGATGTTCTGCCAGGGGCTGGGCGTCTTGTGCTTCAGCGACAGCGCGATCTTTTCCTTCTCGCGGTCGATGTGCAGGATGTAGACTTCCAGTTCTTGGTCGATCTGCACCACGTCGCGCGGGTTGGTGACGCGGTGCCAGCCCATGTCGGTGATGTGCAG
>CAZBXY010000057.1:0-15642 GCA_964495365.1 uncultured Frigoriglobus sp.
GGATCAGGTGGACGGGCGGCTCGCGTGGCTGCCCGACAAGCGTCCGGCCAAGTCCGATCCCGTTTGGGAAACCGCGCTTACCGCGCCGGGGCTTGGCGGCGTCGCGGCCACGTCCGAATACGTTCTCGTCTCCGATCGCGAACTCAACGACACCGTGGACGTGTTCCGCTGCCTCAAGGCCGCCGACGGCAAGGAGGCGTGGGTACATCGCGCGCCGGCGATCGGTAACCTCGACTACGGCAACTCCCCGCGGGCCACTCCGCTCGTTCACGACGGCCGCGCCTATCTGCTCGGCGCGTTCGGCGACCTCGCGTGCGTCGAACTGGCGACCGGCACGGCGAAATGGTCGCTGAACGTGCGCGACGAGTTCGACGCGACCGACGAGCGGAAGTGGGGCGTGTGCGATTCACCCCTGATCGCCGACGGCAAGCTCATCGTTAGCCCCGGCGGCAAGGACGCATCACTGGTCGCGCTCGACCCAAAGACGGGCAAGGTGGTGTGGAAGGCGCCCGGCAAGCCCGCGGGGTACGGCTCGTTCATCACCGCGAAGTTCGGCGGCGCGCTCCAGATCGTCGGCCACGATGCCGAGACGCTCGGCGGGTGGGACGTGAAGACCGGCAAGCGGCTCTGGACCCTCACCCCGGAGCGCCGCGGCGACTTCAACGTGCCCACGCCGATCGTCGCTGGCGATCGGTTGCTCGTGACGACCGAGAACAACGGCACGCGCCTGTTCGCGTTCAAAGCCGATGGCACGCTCGACCCGAAGCCACTCGCAATGCACAAGAAGCTCGCCCCGGACACCCACACGCCGGTTGTCGCCGGCGATCGCGTGTTCGGGGTGTGGAACCGGCTGTACTGCCTGGGCCTCAAGAACGGACTGAAGGAACTTTACGACGAGAGCAACACCGCGTTCAACGGCTACTGCGCCGTGGTCGCCACCGACTCGCGGGTACTCGTCGTCTCGAAGGCCGGTGAACTGATCCTCCTGGACGCGACCGCGAACGAGTACACCGAACTCGGCCGGCTCGCGGTGTTTGGCAAGGACGAGAAGGGCGTCTACGCGCACCCGGCGCTCGTCGGGACGCGGGTCTACGTTCGCGGCAGCGGGTCCGTCGTTTGCATCGACCTGGCGCCGTGAGGGTATTCCGGCGGATCGGGCGCGGGGCCGCGCAGTACGGTTCCCCGCGCGCGGCAGCGGTTTGCTGCGCACTTCGGCACACCTGTTGCGACTCCCTCGGTACGATACACCCGGGTTCCCGGAACCCTAACGAGGGAGCTTCTCATGGCTTCGGACTGGCAGCGGGCGCTCATCGCCCTCTCCGCGGCAGTGGTCGGCAGCGTGATCGTCGCGGTACTGTACTTCGCGCGGTCGGTCTTCATCCCCGTGGCGCTGGCGATCTTCCTCGCGTTCGTGCTCGCGCCGATCGTGGCCCGGCTCCAGCGCCGCGGGCTGGGCCGCGCGCCCGCGGTCGTCCTCACCGTAACCCTGGTCGTGTGCGGGTCGGTCGCAATCGGGGCGGTGATCGCCCAGCAGGTGGTCCAACTGGCCGACACGCTGCCCGACCGGCGCGAGGCGATCAAGGAGAAGGTGACCGCGGCGAAGAAGTGGGTGGTGGGCGACGGCAACGGCAGCAGGTTCGGGCAACTGGTCGACGAGGTGACCGAGATCATCGCCCCCAAACGCGCCAACGAGAACAAGGTGGTGGTGGAGCCGTCGTCGCCCCTCGGCGCGCAGGTGGACGGCTACCTGAGTCCGGCCGCGGAGCTCCTGGGGCAGACCGCGTTCACGTTCATCCTCACCGTGTTCATGCTGCTCAAGCGCGAGGACCTGCGCAACCGCATGATCCGGCTCACCGGCGACGGCAAGGTCACGACCACGACCAAAGCCGTGGACGACGCGTCGCAGCGCATCAGCCGGTACCTGCTCAGTCAGCTCGTGGTAAACACCACGTTCGGGGTCGTCATCGCGCTGGGGCTGTTCGTACTGGGCGTGCCGTATTCGATCCTGTGGGGCTTCATCGCGACCCTGATGCGGTACGTGCCGTACATCGGGACGTGGGTCGGGCTGATCCCGCCGGTGCTGTTCTCGTTCGCGACCGCGCCGGCGTGGGGCGGCGGGTTCGGGCAACCGATCGCGGTGTTCGCGCTGTTCATGGGGCTGGAACTGTTCTGCAACAACGTCGTCGAGCCGAAGGTGTACGGGCAGAGCATGGGGCTGTCCGAAGTGGCGCAGCTCGTGATGGCCGCGTTCTGGACGTTCCTGTGGGGGCCGATCGGGCTGATCCTCTCCGGGCCGCTGACGGTGTGCCTGCTCGTGCTGGGGCGTCACGTCCGCCGGTTCGAGTTCCTCGCGGTGCTGTTGGGCGACGAGCCGGCCCTGGACCCACAGGTGGCGTTCTACCAACGGCTCACCGCCCGCGACCAGGACGAGGCCGCGGAGATCGCGGTCGCGCACGCCACGGGGGCCGGCGCGGAGGCGACGTTCGATAACGTCGTGGTACCGGCCCTGTGCCTGGCGCGCCGGGACCACGAGGAGGGCGACCTGGACGCGGCCGACCTGCGGTACGTGACCGCCGCGGCCCGCGAGGTGGCCGAGGAGGTGGCCGAGCTGCGCGAGCAGCCCGCCGGCGCCGCGGACGAGCGGCGCCGCGTCCTCGTGTGCCCGGCCCGTGACGAGACCGAACACGTCGCGGCCGAGCTGCTCGCGCTGACGCTCGACCCGAACCGGTGGGAAGTGAAGGTCGCGGGCGATGAAACGCTCGCTTCCGAACTGGTCGAGCAGGTCGCGGCGTTCGACCCGGCGGCGGTGGTGATCGCGACGATGCCGCCGGGCGGGCTGTCGCACGCGCGGTACCTCGTCACCCGGGTCCGGCAGCGGTTCCCGAACGTCAAGGTGCTCGTCGGGCGCTGGGGGTGCGAGGACACGAGTGACTCCCGTAACGAGGCCCTGAAAAACACGGACGGCATCGACCGCACGCTCGCCGGGACGCGGAAGCGGCTGTCCGAACTGCACCCGCTGCTCGGCCCCGAAGAGGGGCGCGCGGCCGAGCGGGCGAAGAAAATGGAACTGGTTGGCACGGCCGGTGCATAACTGGGTTCCGTCAGCGGACGGAACGGGTTCCGTTCGGACACTCTACCGGAGGTTCGACTCATGGCCGACATCAAGGACCGCATGAAAACCGGGATCGATAACGCCGCGGACAAGGCCAAGACTGCGACCGACAAGACGGCCGACGCGGGGCAGGGGGTACTCGACCGCGCGAAGGATACCGCGCAGCACCTGGCGGAGCGGGCCGGCGACGTGGCCGGTCAGGTGCGTGACAAGGCGCAGGAGTGGGCGGGCGACGCCCGCGACGCGGTGCAACACGCCGGCGAGCGCGCCCAACGGTGGGCCGGCGACGCCTACGACGCGACCGCCGATCAATTCGGCGACTTTGGTAAGGAAGTGACCAGCCTCGTGCGGAAGCACCCGATCCCGGCACTCCTGATCGGGTTCGGCGTCGGGCTGCTCCTCGGCCGAACGGCCCGCATGATCTGACGCAACTGCGAAGCGACCCGCGCGACCCCGGACGAGAGTCCGGGGTCGTTTTTTGTAGGACGGGTCTCCCGGCCTGTCACAACGAACGAAAGACCGGTAATTGCTGCAAAATCGATTCGGGCACACGTTTTGCGACTCATTGGACCATCGCTCGCCCGGCGACCATGGAGGTTCTGATGGTGACGCCACCCGTCCATCGCAAGTCGCGCTACGCCCCTGCGGTGGTGACCAAGAACGACCTGCTCGACTTGCTCAACGACGACTTCACCCGCGAGTGCCGGGCGATCTACGCCCACGCGGTCTTCGCCGAACGACTCAAGGGAGCCGACAGCGCGGCCGAGGTGACCCGCCGAGGGCAGGAGAGCGTGCTGGCCGCGCTGGCCATGTGTCAGCTCATCTACGACTACGGCGGGTCGGTCTCGCACGACCTGGACGAACTGAACGCGGTGCTGAACGCCGATCGCGTGGCCGCCCCGGGCTGGGAAGCCGAGACGCTGCGGCGGCTGCACGAGCGTGTGGGCCAGTTGCGGGCCGCCGGCGAACCGGGGTTGGCGAAGCGGCTGCGGCGGATCATCGCCGCGAAGCGCGGCCGTTCGCCGCTGTGCGATCTGGTCACGGTCGGGTTCTGAGCAAGGAAATGCTGCCCAGGCGAGCGGGGGCATATGCCCCCTGTTCTGTTTTGCTGTCTTCGTGGCACAGGCTTTCGAGCCTGTGTTTCCTAATGGTGGCCGGAGCGCAGCGCAGGCCGCCATCCGAACGGTTAAGCTTCACCGTTCGTGTCGGCCCCTCCCCTTCGGTCGGGACCGATTTGCAAGCACAGGCTCGAAAGCCTGTGCCACAAGAAGCAAAGACAAAAAGAAGAAGAAAGACAAAAAGAAGCCGCCACCGATTATCGGTGGCGGCTTCGTTCACACTCGGTTCCCGTCAGCGGGCCGGGGCCACTTGCACCGGTTGCACCGGCGCGACCGGAACCGCCGGGTTCGCCACTGCCGCGCCGGGCACCGTGGGAGTCACCACCGCCGGCGGGTTGGCCGCCGCGGTCTGCTGGATCGCGGCTTCGGCGTTGAGCGCCGCGGCCGGCGGCATCTCCGCCTGCCGGGCCGCACGACCGAGCGGGCCGAGGATCAGGCCCAGGAAGACGAACGTCACGCCCGTCAGGAACAACCCGGCCACCCAGAACCACTGCGTCCGCGTCAGTTCGGTGTCGCGGGTGAAATACCACACGAGCGTCCACACGTCTAACAGGGCCCCGCCGGTCACGTACGCCAGTGCGGTCCGCGGGCCGAACGCGGGATGGGAAAGCATGGGCATGAGAATTCTCCAAAGGGAATTTTTTTACCACAGAGCGGCGTCGCCCCGTGTCGGTACGCCCAACCGAGGATTGCAACCCGCGTGCCGTCGCGCGGTCTGGCACACGGGTTGCGTAACCAATCACACCCGGCACTTTCGTCGGGTCAACCCAACATCATCGAGGACGGAGATATGAGACCCTGGATTCTTCCGATCGCCGCAGTCGTCGGCTTCGCGGTCGGCTGCAACAAAAGCCCCGAGGGCGGTACCAGCCCCAACGCGCCGGCCGGGAGCAACGCGACCTTCAAGGTCTCGCTCCCGACGGACGTGGCGGCGATCCACACCATCAAGCAGGGCACGTCTGAGTCCTACGACGGCAGCATCGACCGCGGGTCCGACTTCAAGAAGGACGTGAAACTGAAGGTTGATGCGCCGGCCAAGGTCGACGTGAAGCTGAGCAAGGACACGATCAAGGCGAGCGACGGGGACACCAAGTTCACCCTCATCGTGACCCCGGCGAAGGACGCCCCGATCGGCGACCATGTGGTCAAGGTCACCGGCACGCCCGAGAGTGGCAGCGCCACTACCGGCGAGTTCAAGATCAAGGTGACCGCGCCGTGAGTCGCGGTCGCATTTGACCAACCTGCGCCCGCCGGCGCCCGTGGCGCCGGCGGGCTTTTTCGCCCGGAGATTCACCATGAACGCGACGATCGACGAACCCCGCGGGTGCGACACCGGCGCCCTGAACGCGCTGCTCCGCGGTGAGCTGTCCGCGGTCGAAACGTACACGCTGGCGATGGGGAAGTTCGACGACCCGCTGGTGATCGCGGACCTTCAGAAGGTGCGGGACGAACACGGCCGGGCGGTGCGCGAGCTGCGGGACCACGTGGTCCGGTTCGGCGGGAAGCCGGCGGACGGCAGCGGCGCGTGGGGGTCGTTCACCGCCGCGGTGACCGCGACCGCCAAGGCGATCGGGCCGGCGACGGTACTCGCGGCCCTGCGGCAGGGCGAGGAACACGGCATCAGCGAGTACGTGGCGGCGCTGGAGAACGAACACATTCACCCGGACTGCCAGCAGTTGATCCGCACAGACCTGTTGCCGGCGTGCCGCAAGCACGTCGAGGAACTCAACCGGCTGCTCGGCGGCATGGACCACTAAAAAGCAAATCCCAAAACTCAACAACCAAATCTCAACAAGCCCCAGCACGAGATTTCGGCCCTGTTTGGGATTTGGTGCTTGAGATTTGTGATTTCATCCCGGTCGCCGGGCGCCCGTGGCCCCGCGGCCGGTTTCGTTTCCCGAAAGGAGTTCACGCGATGTCTTCCATTCCTGCCGGGCGGTTGAAAAATGGCGTGCGGGAACGGCCGGGACTGTACGGGGTCGCGGTGATCGTGATCGCCTGCGCGGCGGTGCCGGTGATCGGCGCGGTCGCGTCCGCGCCCGCGGTGGATGGCTGGTACGCCGGCGTGCCGAAGCCGAGCTGGACCCCGCCGGCGTGGGTGTTCGGCCCGGTGTGGACGGCCCTGTACGCGATGATGGCCGTGGCAGCCTCGCTCGTCTGGCTGTCGCGCGACCGCGACGACGTGTGCTGTCCGCTGGCCGCGTTCGGGGTGCAACTGGCCCTCAACCTCGCGTGGAGCGTGTGTTTCTTCGGGTTGCGCAGTCCGCTGCTCGCGTTTCTCGACGTGTGCCTCTTGTGGGTGATGGTCGCGGTCACAACGGCCGAGTTCTTCCTCGTGTCCCGCACCGCCGGGTGGCTGTTCGTTCCGTACTGGCTGTGGGTCACGTTCGCCGCCGCGCTCAACGGGGCGATCCTGGTTTTCGGCGGCTGATTTCGTGGAATTGGCACGCGGTCTGCATTTCTACCTCCCACTCGCCGCGAGGCGGGGCGAAATGGACAACCTGCCGCGGTCCCTTCCGCGGTAGTTCCGATACACCGCTACTCACTTTTACCGGAGGATACTACCATGCTCCGCTGGGCTCTACTGTTCCTCGTCGTGGCGCTAATCGCGGCGCTGTTCGGGTTCGGTGGCGTGGCCGGAACCTCGATGGTCGCGGCCAAGATCCTGTTCTTCGTGTTCCTGGTGATGTTCGTCGTGTCGCTGGTGATGGGCACCCGCGAACCCCGGGACGCGATCTAGAACGGCCCGAACCTCTCCTGAGGGCGCGAGCGGCTCACTCGATGATCGGGTGGGCCGCCCGCGTTTTTGGCACGCGCGCTGCTTAAAAAGCGATTTCGATACCGCGGGGGCAAATCATGACCGCACGCGAGTTGGGCCGATTGGTCAAAGACTCCGGGGCGAAGTTCTGGGACGATAAAGGCCCGCGGCTCGGCGCGGCCCTGGCCTATTACACCGCGCTGTCGCTCTCACCGCTGCTCCTGGCGGTGGTCGCGATCGCTGGGCTGGCGTTCGGCGCGGAGGCGGCCCGTGGGGAGATTGTTGAGCAGTTTCGTGATACGATCGGCACCGAGGCGGCTTCGTTCGTCGAGCAACTGGTGGTGAAGAGTTCGTCGGAATCCAACGGGATCGTTGCGGCGGTGATCGCGTTTGCGGTGCTGCTGTTCGGGGCCTCCGGGGTGTTTGCCGAGCTGCAAGGCGCGCTCGATACCGTTTGGAAGCTGCCCGGCCGGAGGTCGAACGGTGGGATCCTGGAAGTCGTAAAGGACCGGCTGTTGTCGTTCACGTTGGTCTGCGGGGCCGCGTTCTTGTTGCTCGTATCGCTCGTGGTCACGGCGTTTCTGGCCGGGATCAACGGGGTCGTCGCCGGGTGGCTACCGGGGATGGACATCCTCGCCCAGATGGTCAACTTCGTCATCAACTTCGTGCTGACCGCGGCGCTGTTCGCGATGATGTTCAAGTGGCTGCCGGACATTCGATTGGCGTGGCGCGACGTGTGGATCGGGGCCGCCGCGACCGCCGCGCTGTTCTCGATCGGCCGCTACCTGATCGGCCTGTACCTCGGTCGGGCCGCCGTCGGCTCGACCTACGGGGCCGCGGGGGCGTTCGTCGTGCTGCTCGTGTGGATCTACTACTCGACGCAGATCCTGTTGTTCGGCGCGGAGCTGACGTTCGTGTACGCTCAGCGGTTCGGCTCCGGGGTGCGCACCCCGGAGGGCGCGCTGGTCGAACCGCGGGCCGCGACCACGCCCGAGGGCGCCCCGGCGGCCGTGTGTTGAAAGTAGGTCACTCGCTCCGCGAATGACGCCAGTTACCTTCACCAGTGGGAGGGCGCGCCCCGCTCCGCGGGGCGCGCCCTATCCCAGGAGTTGCCCCATGCCCGCACTCAACAAGCTCATCTCGAAGTTGTCGAATCTCCGGCCGTACCCGGTGATGGAGATCCTCCGCAGTCGCTTTTCGCCACCGGCGGCGGCGCGCCCCGGGATGGGCGCAATCCCCCACGAGAAGGGCGTCGCGTTCCGGGTGTGGGCGCCGCACGCCGAGGGCGTGTCGGTGATCGGCACGTTCAACGACTGGGACGCCAGCAAGCACCCGCTGACGCGCGAGAACGACGCGGGCTACTGGTACGCCGACGTGCCCGGGGTACCGATCGGCGCCGGGTACAAGTTCCACCTGAAGACGCCGTGGGGCGAGTTGAAGAAGATCGACCCCTACGCGCGCGAGGTGACCAACTCCGTCGGCCACGGCGTCGTGCACGACCCGCACTTCGAGTGGAACGAGGAGTACTACAAGACGCCGCCGTGGAACGAGTGGGTCATCTACGAGCTGCACGTCGGCACGTTCAACGACCCGAAACCGGAAGACCCGCGCCCCGGCACGTTCCGCGACATCGTGCGCAAGTTCGATCACCTCAAGAAACTCGGGGTCAACTGCCTCCAGGTGATGCCGGTGGCCGAGTTCGCCGGCGACCGGTCGTGGGGGTACAACCCGGCGCACATTTTCGCCGTTGAAAGCGCCTACGGCGGGCCGAGGGCGTTCAAGGAGTTCGTCCGCGAGGCCCACAAGAGCGGGTTCGCGGTGATCCTCGATGTGGTCTACAACCACTTCGGCCCGTCCGACCTCGACCTGTGGCGGTTCGACGGCTGGAGCGAGAACAACGGCGGCGGCATCTACTTCTACCAGGACTGGAAGAAGGAAACGCCCTGGGGCGACACCCGCCCGGACTACGGGCGCGGCGAGGTGAGGCAGTTCATCCGCGACAACGCGCTCATGTGGGTCGAGGACTACCACATCGACGGGCTGCGGATGGACATGACGCTCTACATCCGCAGCGTGCGCGCCGACGGCGAACCGAACCTGCCGGAGGGGTGGTCGCTCTTACAGTGGATCAACGGCGAGATCCGCGAGAAGCACCCGAACACGCTGACGATCGCCGAGGACCTACAGCACAACGACTGGATCACGAAACCGGTGGGCGAGGGCGGGGCCGGGTACGGCAGCCAGTGGGACGACCAGTTCGTTCACCCGATCCGCGAAGCGGTCATCGCCCCGAAGGACGATCAACGGTCGATGAGCGCCGTCGCGCACGCGATTGCCCACCGCTACAACGCCGACGCGTTCCAGCGCGTGATTTACAGTGAGAGCCACGACGAGGTGGCCAACGGCAAGGCCCGCGTCGTTCACGAGATCGCCCCGGGCGATCCGAACAACTGGTTCGCGCAGAAGCGCTCCACATTGGCGGCCGCACTCGTCTTCACCGCGCCGGGAATCCCGATGCTCTTTCAGGGTCAGGAGTTCCTCGAGGGCGAGTGGTTCCGCGACACCGTGCCCGTTGATTGGGACAACCAGGTGGAGTTCCAGGGGATCGTGAAGCTTTACCGCGACCTGATCCGCTTGCGGCTCAACCGCGGCGGGCACACGCGCGGTCTGTCGGGTCAACACGTCCACGTCATCCGCGCCGACGAGGCGAACAAGGTGATCGCGTTCCGGCGGTGGATGGACGGCGGGCCGAATGACGAGGTTGTGGTGGTCGCGAACTTCCACCGCGATGTCCGAAACGACTTCCGGTTCGGATTCCCGGCGCCCGGGGCATGGAAGTTGCACTTCAACTCGGACTGGAAGGGTTACAGCGCGCTGTTCGGCAACCACCCTTCCAGCGACGTGACCGCCCACCCGGGTGAGTACGACGGATTGCCGAACCACGCGGCCGTGAACATCGGGCCGTACAGCGTGCTGGTGTTTTCCCGCACAAGCTCCTGATCTCTCGAGGACCGCACCATGAATTTCCGCAACAGCGCGGGCCGCCAGTGCAACAGCCAGTCCACGCTGGAAGCTCGGTTGGCTTGCCTGGCGGACGCCGGATCGCCGGCGATCACCGATCGGCTCCACCAACTGGACCGGGAGTGGAGCGCCGGCCGCATGACGAAGGCCACAATCGGCGTGTTGGTCGTGATGGGGCTGGCGCTGACGGCGCTGGCCGGCCCGTGGTGGCTGATCCTGCCGGCCATCAGCGGGTTTTTCCTCCTTCAGTACCTGTTCAGCCGCACGTCGTGGCTGGGCGCGACGTTCCGGGAAATGGGCTTCCGCTCCGGGGCCGACATCGACCAGGAGAAGTTCGCGCTGCGGGTTCTGCGCGGCGACTTCAAGAGCCTGCCGACGGTCCACGAACTGGAGAGCAAGGACGACATCTCCCGGCTGGAGGGCGAGGGCGGGATCGCCCTCGACCCCGACGACGCCAAACCGGACGTGAAGGAAGTTGTGAAGGAAGTGCTGGAAGCGGCGAAGGCGTAACGCGCATCGCCGCGACTCGCGCGGGCCGACCGGGGCGATCCCCGGCCGGTCCGTTTGCGTTTTGGGAAGCAAGAGAAGCCGGCACGGATGAACACAGAAAACACGGATCAGACAAGAAGAAAGTGTTTTGAACTCCGACTTCTGCTTGATCCGCGTTTTCTGTGTTCGTCCGTGCCGGCTTTCTTGTTTTGCCGGACGGCACGGGACGTGCATTAGTCGTTCCCCTGTAGGTGAACAGATCCAGGAGACCACGCGATGGCAACAGTCGAAGCACCCACCCCGGTTCCGAACGAGGCGCTGACCGGCGCCTCGGTGACCGGGCTGGTATCGGGGATCATCAGCGACGCGCAGACGCTCCTGCGGCAGCAGGCCGAGATGCTCAAGGCCGAGGTGCGCGAGGACTTCCAGCGGTCGAAGCGGGCCGCGGAGTTCGGCGCCGCCGGCATCGTACTCACGACGGTCGGCGCGCTGGGGCTGATTACGGCCCTCGCGTACCTGCTGCACGAGCAGTACCAGTTCAAGATGTGGGCCTCGTGGGGCATCGTCGGCGGCCTGTTCGCCGTCGTAGGCACGGCGTGTGCGGTCTTCAGTTACAACCTGCTCGAACGGTTCAACCCGCTGCCGGACAAGACCTTCAACGCACTCAAGGAGAACATCACGTGGCAGACCAAATAACGCCGGTGGAGAAGACGCCGGAAGAGATCGAGCGGGAGATGCACCAGACCCGCGAGGCGCTGACCGAGAAGGTCGCGGCGCTGGAAACGCAGGTCGTGGGCACCGTTCAGACCGCGGCCGACACGATCACCGGCACGGTGGAGGCGGTCAAGTCGCTGGTGTCGAGCGCGCCGGAGACGGTGACCGACACCGTGAAGCAGGCGACGGCGGCGGTGAGTGACGCGGTGAAGGACACGTTCGACATCACCGGGCACGTGCGGCGCCACCCGTGGGCCGCGGTGGGCACCTCGGCGCTGCTCGGCGGGCTGGTCGGCTACCTGACGGCGCGGGGCCGGGCCGACTTCGGCACCCTGGCCGCGGCCAGCGCGCCGGCGCCTGCGCCCCCGCCGGCGTTCGCCGCGAGCCGCCCGACCGACGAGAAACCGGGCGTACTCGACGAGTTCGTGGGTATGCTCGGCGACAAGGCCAAGGAGATGGTGCGGACGGCGCTGGAGAGCGTGTCGGCCGCGGTCAAGCAGAACATCGAGTCGGGCGTACCGAAGCTGGTGGACGAGGCCGCGGCGCGGCTCACCGATACCGGCCCGGCTGAACCGACGGTCGCGGGCCGGTTCGACGCGCGGCGCTCGCGCGTCGGATAGGAAGTCGGCGCGCGGGGCGAGAGACGATTCTCTCGCCCCTTGTCGTTTCGAGGGGACGTGATGCGGATCGTGGGTTTCGTTCTGGTGCTGTTGGGCGCGCTGGTGTTGGGAATCGAGGGGCTGGCGCTCGTGATGGACGTGAACGGGGGCGCGGTAACGATCCCGCCGGTCGTGGGCGGGATCGTACTCGTTAGCGGGCTATTGCTGCTCGCCACCCCGAACCGGCCGAGCGAGAGTTAGCACCCGTAGCACACGCGGCTCGTGTGCGGCTTTGCTCGACGCACGCGGCTTGCGTGCCCTACAATCCTGGAGCGCCCCGACCGGGGCGCGGGAATCACCCTCACCCCCGCGCCCGGTCGCGGTACACGTGACACGGTCCCGGTTCCGGCAGGTTCTGGCGGTAGTGGTAGTCGGCCCGCTTGAGGATCGTGTCGTCCGGTTGCGTCGGCGCGAGCTTCAGCTCCTGGCGCACCGCCTCTTGTGCGGCGGCGAGCGGACACCCGACCCGGGCGGCGAGTTTGCGCGACAACCGCTCCTCGCGCTCGTCGGCAAACGCGACCGGGTCCGCGCGGCGCCCGAACCCGCGGACCAGCCCCACGCCCGCGACGATTCCGACCGTCACGGCCACCGCGATCATCCAGTCTTCCGGCATGACAAGTCCTCACCGGATGGAATAACATCCATAACAGTGTAACCCGACCGGTGCGGCGCCGCCACGCGCCGCTTTGGGTTTGGCTCGGCCGTGGTTCGCGGGTATCTTGAATCCACCTACCGAAAACTTCCCCACCCGCTCTCCACGGGCCGCCCGATGCGCCAATTCTGTCCCGGACCGCTCGACCGTCGTACCGTGCTGCGGGCCGGACTCGGACTCGCGGGCCTTGGTCTGCCCGGTGCGTTCGGCGAAGTGCGGGCGGAACCGGCGCCCGAGCGCACCCCGGAAACGTCCGTCATCCTGTTCTGGATGTGGGGCGGACCGAGCCAGTTCGAGACGTTCGACCCCAAACCGACCGCGCCGACCGAGATCCGCGGGCCGTTTGGGCCGATCAAGACTGCTGTGCCGGGAATGGACTTCTGCGAGCTGTTCCCACTCCACGCCCGTATCGCGGAGAAGCTCGCGGTCGTCCGCTCGTTGCACCACACGATGTCGTCCCACAACGACGGCTCGATCGAAGTGCTGACCGGCAAAACGCCGACCACCGCCGACCCGACTTCGACCGCGAAGTCCGAACACCCGGACCTGGGCATGGTTGCGAGCAAGTGGCGCGGACTGCGGCCCGACGGCCTTCCGCAATACATCGGCGTCCCGACGAAGCCGTTCATGACGCGCCCGAACTACCTCGGACTGAGCCACCAGGGCTTTGCCGCCGGCAACCCGGCCGCCGCGAACTACGCCCCGCCATCCCTGGGCCTCGCCGGCGGGGTGAAACCCGATCAGTTCGCCGACCGGCGCGGGCTGTTGGCCGATTTCGACACGCTCCGGCGCGACATCGACCGCGACGGCGCCTTGGAGGGCACCGACCAGCTCCGCACCGCCGCGCTCAGGATGCTCACGACGCCGACGATGGCGCGGGCGTTCGACATCTCGAAGGAAGACACGAAGCTCCGCGACCGCTACGGCCGGCACCTGTGGGGGCAGAGCTGCTTGCTCGCCCGCCGGTTGACGGAGGCCGGGGCTGCAGTCGTGGTGATTGATGCGCTCGCCCCGGAGCAGGGCCAGCCGCTCTACTTCAGTTGGGACGACCACGCCAACGCGCAGCCGGGCTGGGACATGGCGAAGGGAATGCGGTGGCGCGCGCCGTTCATGGATCAGGCACTCACGGCCCTCATCGAAGACCTTTACGACCGCGGATTGGACGAGCGGACGATGGTTGTGGCGTGCGGCGAGTTCGGGCGCACGCCGCGGGTCGCCACCGCGAACAACTGCATCGGCCGCGACCACTATCCCGACGCGATGACCGCGGTCCTCGCGGGCGGCGGGCTGCGCACCGGGCAAGTGGTCGGTTCGACGACCGCACGCGGCGAACACCCGAAGGACCGCCCGCTGACCCCGCGCGACCTGCTGGCGACGATCTACCAGCACCTCGGTGTCGATCACAAGCACGAGTTCAAGGACCGCGGCGGGCGCCCGATCCCGATCCTCGGCGACGGCGAGCCGATCCGCGAACTGGTGTGATGTACGTTGGTTGCAGTGAGACGAATTCCATGATGCGATCGGCTTTCCTCTCCCTCGCGGTCACGCTGACGGTCCTCGCGGCGTTCCCGGTGCGCGCGGACGACCGGCCGCTCGCCGTCAACTACGCCACCGACGCGCCGTTTAACGTCGTCCAGCACCCGCCGGAATACGACTCTTCCGTCGGTTGGGTCGCGCCCATCAAGCGCCCCCAGATCGTCGGGGTCGTGCAGGGCGACACGCTGTTCATCGCCTACCAGACGTGGGACAGGGCGAAACCGACCGACAAGGTTGTCATCGCGAAGGCGCTGGTCGCCGATGTCGCGAAGAAGAAGCTCGCGATCCACCGCGTGGTGCCGTCCGGGGGCGTACTGGTCGGGTTCACCGTGGACCAGAAGGGGAAGGATTACACGCTCACCGCGAAGGCCGAGAAGTTCCCCAACAAGCCCGAAGGGAACTTTGTCGAGGAGATCGCCAACACGTGGCGCAAGGACATCATCGTGCTGCACTCCGGCGCCACCGCGACCGACCTGAACACTGACAAGTTCACCGCGGAGACGGTCTACGGGGTCGGCAACGCCGGGAGCGGCCGGCTCGCCGCCGGGGCCGGGCACCTCGCGACCGTGTTCGCCCGTCGGCACTACGCGCCGTCCGACAAGCTCGTCCACCAGGAAGCGGATTCGGCGCTGTTCGCGGCCGACCTGTCGAAGGTGCCGCTCAAGGCCAAGAACGCGGTGTCGCACTCGTTCGACCTGCGGCTCGTCTTTGACGGGACCGATTTCGTCGCGCTGCACCAGGGCGACCAGTACCCGATCACCGGGCTGATTATCGAGAAGATCCGCGTCGGGTCGGTGAGCGACCGGGCGCGCGTGGTGCGGCACCCGGCGTTCTCGTGCCCCACGTCCGGCAACGCGGTGTTCTTCGAGCTGGGCGGGCTGGCTGCCGAGCCGGACGGTTACCCGGTGCTGTTCACCGCCACTCGGAACACCGGCGAGGTCAGCCCGCAGACGGCGCCGGAGAAGGGGAAACTGCCGTGGGAACTGGCGATGATCTACGTGCGGCGCGACTTCCACGAGAAGAAGACGCCGAAGAACCCGTTCGACATCGTCGGCTCGGGGGTTCTCGCCGGCGGGAACGCGAAGCCCGAGGAGTTCACGTTCGACAACCTGTCGTGGGATCCGGCCGCGTCGGCGTTCTCGAAGCGCGAGAGCCGGACCGTGACGCGACAGGTCGCGTGGCTCACCGATTACACCGCGGCGAAGGGGCCGTCTACGCGGGCGAGCGCGCCGAAGCTGGTGCAACTGGCGCCGGGGAAGTACATCGCGGTTTGGGAGGAGCAGGGGTTCGGGGGCCGCGCCTGGGAGTACCGGCGCACGATGGCGGGCACGATTGCCATTACCGGCGCCGCGAATGCCAAGAAGATCGAAATGGGCAAGCCGGTCGCCCTGGTCGGGAACCCGCGGCTGCACCGCGGCGACGATGCGTTCGCGCTGACGGTGGGCGGCAAGCCGCGGGCGGCCTGGGTGACCGCCGGCGACACGAACCGGCAACTCACGCTCCACACCGTGAGCGAAGACCTGCGGCACGATCGCAAGTGGCGCCTGGTTCGATACTGATGAAGCTCACGATTGATGGATCGA
>CAZBXY010000057.1:15652-31556 GCA_964495365.1 uncultured Frigoriglobus sp.
AGGCGGTCGGCCACCTCTGCGTGCGGGTCGATGCCCAGCACCGAGTACACCGTTTCGCCGATGTCGTCGGGCGAATACGGCGTCGTGACCGGGTAGCCGCCGTTCTTGTCGCTCTTGCCGATGACCTGGCCGCCGCGAACGCCCGCCCCGGCGAACAGGGCGCTGTAGCACGGCGCCCAGTGCTCGCGCCCGCCGGTCTTGTTGATCTTCGGCTCGCGCCCGAACTCGCCCAGCATCATCACGAGCGTGTCTTCCAGCAACCCGCGGTCGGAGAGGTCATCGAGCAGCGCCGACACGCCGCTATCGAGCGGCGGGAGCAGATCCTTCTTCATCCGTTTGAACAGGTCGCCGTGGTTGTCCCAGTTCTGCACGCGACCCATGTTCGCCTGCACCACTGGCACGTCGGCTTCGACGAGCCGCCGCGCGAGCAAACACGATTGTCCGAAAGCGTGCCGGCCGTAGCGGTCGCGAACCGCCACCGGTTCCAGGTCGATGTCGAACGCCTTCGCGACCTTCCCGGAGGTCAGCACCGCGACCGCTTGCTGTTGCTGGTCGGTGAGCTTCTTGGTTTCGGCCGCCTCGGTGAGCCACTTCTGCTTGTCGTTGACCGCGTTCAGGAGCGCCATGCGGTCCCTCATCTGCGTTACGTCCATTCCGGCCGCGGGGCGCAGGTTCTCGACCTTGAAGTCCGGTCGGTTCGGGTCTTGCGTGATCTGCATCACGTCATGCTTCGGCCCCAGGAACCCGGCGTACTGCCCGGGCCAAAGGAGCGGGCCTTCCATGAGGTACGTCGGCAGGTTGACGCCGACCGGTGTGCCTTCGGGCGGCTTGCGGAAGTAGCTGAGGCCGGCGGCGTAGTTGGGGTAGTCGTCGCGGGAGGCGATCTTGTCGAAGAACGCGCCCGGTTGCATCTGCCCGGTGAGGACGTGGTGCGTCGCGACGAGGTGGTTGTTCTCGCGGTGCGACAGCGACCTGACGACCGAGTACAGGTTCGACCGCTGGGCGAGCTTCGGGAGGTATTCGCAGGCGAGCAGGCCCGGCGTCTTGGTGGGAATGGGCTTGTACTCGCCGCGAATTTCGTCCGGGGCGTTTGGCTTGGGGTCGAACGTCTCGTGGTGGCTCGCGGCTCCGGTGAGGAACACGATCAGCACCGACTTCGGCTTCTTGCGCCCCGCCAGCGACGGCTGATCGGCCCTCGCGCGTGCGCCGACGACCGACGACAGTCCGAGGCCGAGCAACCCGGAGTAGCCGACTTGCAGGAGTTCGCGCCGGTTGACGCCGATCGTATGGCGGTGGGGCATAAAGTCTGTAGGCGAGGAACGTGCGTGTTGGGTAGGTAAAAGTATTTGACCAGTTTCGTGTGAAGAAGCAAGGTGAAAGCCGAATCCGTCAGTTCTCACCACTTTCCGGTGGTCGGCTTTGCTTCTTCCAGGGCCGAGGAGGGTCACGTTTCTCGCCGGGCGGTTGCCAGCGACCGTCTCGGCGGCGCGTTCGAGTGGTGCCGCTTCGCTGCGACAAGCCACTCACAAGCAGGTAAACACCGGCACACAGAGAGCCAACTGGAAACACCAGACAACAGGGAGCGAAGAATTGTTGCCCTCCGTTGAAATGTACGAGACCGAAGGCAAGCAACGGGCCGACGCCCTGAAGAACCAGAATCGTTCCAATTATTCTTCGGAGCATGGGCATCGTTTCGTTTGCGTGGTCGGGTGGCTCATTTCTGGAACCGCGCCAGAGCCTCAGATTTGATCTGCTCCCACGGGATCACGTTGTCCGGGTTCATTTTGTTCGCGGCGATCCGGCGCTCCAGTTCCGTTCGTTGTGCGTCGGTCAGGTCGGGCGCGTCCTGTTCCTCCGCGAGGCTGTCGAGGATATCGTGCATGAGCGCCAGTCGCTCCTCGATCGGCATCCGGTCGATCCCCAGCGCTTTCATCCGTTCGGACATGGCTCGGTTCCGTGTGTGAACAAATCGTCACTATGATACCCGCTCAGGCACGCACGCACAACCCCTTACTTCACCGGGTTGGCGTAGTCGCCGCGCATGAAACCGCTGTCGGTCGGCGGGGCGTAGCGGATGTCGAGGTCGGGCGTTTCCAGGCGCTTCGAGCCGGTCACGCGCGATTCCAAAGCGGTATCGAGGATGCCGCTCGTGAGCAGCGTGCGCTCGACGGGGTAGGGCGGTTTGCCCGTTGCGAGGAACGTCTCGACGTGCGAGCTGAGTGCTTCGAGGAACGCGGCGCCCGGGGGCGGCGGGAGCCAGAACAGGCACGATTGCGGCTTCTTCTCGCCCTCCACACGCGCCGCGAAGGTTTCGTCCGCGACGTGTCCGTCGAGTTGGAGGACGGTCGCTCTCAGCCCGTCGGCGTACTCGATCAGGAACGCGATCGGCCCCTTCACGAAGTTGCCCCAGGTTGTTGGGCGCGGGAACCGACGGCAGTTCTCGCGGATGTCGCCGGCGTTACGCGACACGCTGCGGCCGAGCGCGTGTTCGAGCAAGTCCCACGACCAGACGCCGTCGTCCGCGGCCTTCCACGCCGCATCGCCTTGCAGACAGGTAACGGCCTTCACCCCCTGGTTCGCGGGCTTCGGGTCGGCATTCGTGAACCGGCGCTCGGTCATGCACTGGAGCGCTTCCAGGGCGTGAATGCCGTAAATCTCGAGTTCGCCACGACTTGCGAGCAGGGCGTCGGTGATCTTCGTACCGAGCTTCAGTTCCAACTCCGGGCGCCGCCACGTCACCGGTAAGGAGGAACCGGCCATCAGCGGGAAGTTCATCTTCTTCGCGGTGGCGACCATCTCCGCGGCCTTTTTTCGGTCGTAACTGAGGTGCTTGTCGCAGAACACCGGCACCGTTTTGCCACTTTTCTCGAAGACTTTTACGATCTGTTGGAAGTATTCGTACCGCGGATAGAGTTTCTGTCCTCTCACGTTGTACGGGTAGTCACCGTGCTCGCAGATGAGCAGCACGCCATCGACCGCGAGCTTACCGGTGCCGAGCGTGAGTGCGTCGTCGATCGACTCCGACAGCCGGAACTTGTGTTCCTGGGCGATGTCGCGGCTGAGGTCGTTCGCTTTCACCTGTTCGACGTACGCGGACGCGACCCCGAAATCGGGGAAGTGGTGTTCGTCGCCCTTCATGTAGCCGTCGAGGAACCGCCCGGCGATGTGGTAGGCGTGCGACAGATACCAGTACACGCTGGCGACGACCGCGACCTTCTTCGCGGCCGGCTTGGCGCGCTTCGGCGGGCGCGACCGTGGCGTGTCGGCGAAGGCGAGCAGGGGGCTTGAGCCGACCGAGGCCACGCCGGCGGCGAGAAACGAGCGACGGGAGAGCGGCAGCATAAGAGAACCCTCGCGGTGTGAGGGATTGAGTGTACCGACAGCACGGCCGAGGTGAAAACGAAAGAACCCGAAGCGAAGCTTCGGGTTCGGCAATTCCCGGGGTGTGAAACCCCGGGCTATTAGACGGTGACCCCGTTGGGGTCAAAAAGCCCGTGTGACCCTGAAAGGGTCATTGTGCAATAGCCCGGGGTTTCTAACCCCGGGTCGGCGAACCCCGGGAAACCGGTAGCGCAGCGCGCGTGTTACTTCTTCCCGCCGCTGATGGCCTTCGCGGCGTCCTTCGCGGCCTGGCCCAGTTTGCTCTTCTTGTCGCCGGCGGTGGCCTTAACCACATCGCGGATCGTCGGCAGCGCGTCCTTGGCGTTCTGGCCCATCGCGGTCAGCCCGTGGAGCGCGCCGATCTTCACGGAGTCCTCCTTGTCCTCTTTAATTAGCTTCACGAGGATCTCGCCCGCCTTGCTGTACGGCTCGTCGGCCTTGCCCAGCGCCTCGGCCGCCGCGGCCCGCACGCCGGGATCCTTGTCCTCGGTCGCCTTGTACACGTCCGGCAGGGCGTCGGCGATCAGCGACTTCTTGATCTGCGCCAGGTTGCCCAGTTCCGCCAGCGCGGTGATCTTCGATTTGGCGTCCTTGCCCTTGCGGAGCTGCTCCGTGTACTTCTTGGCGTCCTCTTCCTTCTCGCTGGCGAGCGCGTCCTCGCGAACGCACAGGTAGAGCGCGCCGTTGAACAGCGCGACCAGGGCTAGCGCCTTCGCGAACCGTGCGGCACCCATGACGGCCTCCCGGAAAGTCGGTTATCTGTTCTAACACTACAACGCGATGCGTGTACCGGTTGGACGCGGGGAACAGCAATATCGTTCCGCCCTTCATAGTAGTAGGCACACGCCGTGTGCCGTCGCCAGGGAACAAGAACGGCACACGGCGTGTGCCTACTACTATGATGAAATCAACATTCCCGCCCCGCCCGCTGCCAGACAACCAATTCCCGGAGATTCCGCCGATGCACCCGCGTGCGCTCGCCGTCCTCGTCGTTCTGTCTTGCGCTGGAACGGTCGCGGCGGAGGACTGGCCCGGCTGGCGCGGCCCGCGGGCCGACGGCACTGTAACCGACACAGGGTTTGCCCTCAAGTGGACCGATAAAGACAACGTGAAGTGGAAGCTCCCGCTCCCTGGAACCGGGCACTCGTCGCCGATCGTCAGTAAGGGCAAAGTGTTCGTCGCCGGGTGCGTGGAGAGCGAAAAAGCGCGCGTGCTGTACTGCGTGGACCGCAATACGGGCAAGCTGTTGTGGGAGAAGTCCGCGGTCGTTTCGGACCTGGAGAGGAAGCACGGCGAGAACAGTTGGGCCAGTTCCACGCCGGCGGCCGACGGCGTGCGGGTCTACATCACGTTCCTCGACGCCCCGCGTCTCCGCATCTTCTGCTACGACTTCAGCGGGAAATTGCTCTGGGAGAAAATGCCCGGCGAGTTTCACTCCCAGCACGGCTTTTGCAGTCCGCCGACCCTCTACAAGGATCTCGTAATCGTCAACGCCGACCAGGACGCGCCCGCTGGGCAGAAGGCCTACATCGTCGCGTTCGACAAGCGAACCGGCGAGGAACGCTGGCGCATCGACCGGCCGAACAAACTGCGGTCGTACTGCCCTCCGGTCATCGTCGAGGCCGCCGGTAAAACGCAAATGGTGCTGACCGGTAGCAAGTGCGTGACGAGCTATGACCCCGACACCGGCAAGCAACTCTGGCTGATCGACGGTCCGACCGAACAGTTCGTTTCGAGTATGGTGCTTCACGACGGCGTTCTGCTCATGACCGCGGGCTATCCGGTTCACTGGATTATGGCGATCGACCCCTCCGGTAGCGGCAACGTGACGAAATCGCATGTGTTGTGGTCGCACAAGAACGAGGGGGGCTACGTCCCGTCGCCGGTGGCGCACGGCGGCAAGCTGTTTCTGGTGGACGACGCCGGGAAGGCGAGCTGTTGGGACGTGAGGACCGGCAAGCAGCACTGGCAGGAGCAGTTGAGTCGCAGCAAGCACCACGCCTCCGCGATCGCCGCCGACGGCCGCGGCTACTTCACCTCCGACGAGGGCGTGACGTTCGTGGTGAAGGCGTCCGACGAGTACGAACTCTTGGCGAAGAACCCGCTGGGGGAGAAGGTCTTCGCCTCGCCCGCGTTCAGCGACGGCGACATCATCATCCGCGGGGCGAAGCACCTGTGGTGCATCGGCGGGAAGAAGTGACGGCAATGGACTTCATCGGAGTGGCATCATGCGAACGCTCTGTGCGGTACTTCTTGTGGTGTGGCTCGGCGCGTTCGCGGCCGGGTGCAAGAGGCGCGCGGCGTCAACCGACCCCGGAACGGCGGAACCCGCCCGTTCGCAGGTCGTTCCCGAATCGGCGGTCGCGTTGCCCGCGGTCGGGCGCGGGACGGCACCCGCCGCCGGCACGTCTGGGTCCGTCGGCCCGGACGGTCATGTCGATCTGGTCACGGTGCTCAACGAGCGGTTGAGTCGAGGTGTGACGCCCGAGAACAACGCGAACGCCGCCATCTGGAAGGCGTTCGGACCGACCCCCGCTTCCGGTGAGACGTTGCCACCGGGGTTCTTCGAGAAACTGGGCATCCCTGAACCGAAGACCGGCGACTCCTTCGTCGGGTTGCGGGCGTACTGCAACCGCCACGCGCCCGATCAAGAACAAGTGCTCCCCAACTTGCTGACCTACCACTCGACGAATCCGTGGAAGGCCGCCGATTCCGCGGTGATGGCCACGTGGCTCGGGGCGAACGAGAAGCCGCTGGACGCGCTCCGCGAGGCGGTGAAGTTGCCGCACTACTACAACCCGTTGATCCCGCTTCGGGGCGAAAAGGGGTCGAAAGGGCTCCTCACCGCGCCCCTCCCCGGCGTGCCGCTATGTCGTGAGGCGGCTGTCGCGTTCGCCTGTCGGGCGATGCTGAACCTGGAGCAAAAGCCCGACGAGGCGTGGCAAGACCTGCTCGCGTGCCACCGGCTGGCCCGGCAGGTCGGGCGCGGCGGCACGCTCATCGAGAGCATGGGAGGGCTGGCGATCGAGCAGATCGCCTGTCGCGCCGAGATCGCCTACCTCAACAGCGCCGGGCGTGACGCCGGAGCGGTCGAGCGGTGCCTCCGTGACCTCGCGGCGCTGCCGCCGATGGCCCCCGTTGCGGACAAGATTGACCTGTACGAGCGGTTCATGTTCCTCGACGCCGTCTCACAGTTCCGTCGGCAAGGGTCGGTGTTTCTTCACGCGTTCGCCGAGCCGGGGAACCAGCAGAACCAACTGACGGACTGGGTTCTTGAGGGAGTTGATTGGGTCCCGGCGGCGGAGCGCGGGAACAAGTGGTTCGATCGGCTCGTCTCCGGCACACGCGAGCCGATCCGCGCGAACCGCTTACGCAGTTTGGCACAAGTCCGAACCGACCTCGGCGCGCTGAGGGCCGAGGCGACCGACTTCGGCCGCGTGACGCAGATGTTGCGCGACGGGAACTATTCGGGTAAGGCGAAGGGCGAGGCCATCGGCGACATCCTGATTACGCTGATGCTGCCCGCGGCGCACAAGGTGGTGGACGCCGAGGACCGCGCGCAACAGCTCTTCGACACCGTGGCGGTCGGCTACGCGGTCGTGTGGTATCAGCGCCTCAACGGCCGTTACCCCGATTCGCTCGCGCCGCTCGCGCCGAATTATTTGACGACGGTTCCCGGTGACCTCTTCAGTGGTAAAGGGCTCATCTATCAACCCGGCGCGAACGGGTTCTTGCTCTATAGCGTCGGGGCGAACGGCACTGACGAGGGCGGCCGCTGGAACTACGACTTACCGCCCGGCGACGACATCGCCGTCCGCATCCCACTGCTGTCGAAGCCGTAAAGGGATTTCAAAGTAGTAGGCACACGGCGTGTGCCGTCGCTGTACCACAGGAGCCGCGACGGCACACGCCGTGTGCCTACTACTTTGGCAGCAGCACCGCTAAACTGAGGGCAAGGAGGCCGCCATGTCACTCGCCGATCAGTTCCCCGATATCACCACGCGCAACGCCCCGCTCGCGCCGTTCACGCACCTCCAGATCGGCGGGCCGGCCGAGTTCCTCGTTCAACCGCGAACCGTGGACGAACTCAACGCGGTTCTTCGCGCGTGCCAGAAGGACAAGGTGCCGGTGCGGATGCTCGGCGGCGGGTACAACCTGCTCGTCCGCGACGACCCCATCCCCGGAGCGGTCATCCGCCTGACCACCCCGGCGTTCACCTGCCTGTATCGCGAGGGCAAGCGCGTCACCGCCGGCGGCGGGTGCCAGCTCTTTGACCTCATCGCGTTCGCGGTCATGAACGGCCTCGGCGGGCTGGAAACGCTCGTCGGCATTCGCGGCACGGTCGGCGGCAGCGTGCGGTGCAACGTCGGCGACCGCGCCGGCGAGATCAGTCAGACCGTGCGCAGCGTCACCGTGCTGACCGACGCGGGTAAGGTGCAAGTCCGTAGTCGTGATGATCTTACGTTTAGTGAGCATCAAAGCGACCTCGACGAACCCGTCATTCTGTCGGTCGAGTTCGAGTTGGAGACCGAATCGCCGAACGCGGTACTGAAGCGCATGAAGAAGGCGTGGATCCAGCGGAAGGCCGCCGAACCCCTCAGTTTCCAGAAGGGCGTCAGGCTGTTCCGCAACCCGCCGGGGCAGACCGCCGCGACGCTCATCGACCGTGCCCAGATGACGAAGGCGAACTTCGGCGGCGCGGAGCTGAGCGAGCGGAACTCGAACTACGCAGTCGCACAGGCGGGGACGACCGCGCACGACGTGTTGCAGTTGGTCGAACACGTCCGACAGAAGGTGCAGGAGCGGACCGGGGTGTCGCTCGAACGGGAGTTGCACGTGTGGTAAAGCGCGCTAGGAAGGCCAAAGCGCCGACAACAGCAATCGGAAGCCGTTCGCGCCCGGTGGTCGCGGTGCTGCTGACGCTCGGCGTCGCGGCGGGGGTGCTGTTCGGGCTGTCGTGGCTGGGTGACGAGGCCCGGCGGCACATCGGCCCGCGCGACCGGTACGCGGGGAAGTTCGCCGACATCCGCTGCGACCCGCCGCCGAACACGACCCGAGAGACGTTCCTCGCCGAGGTCCGCTACGCCTCGAACGCGGGCCCCACGTTCCAGGCGCTCGACCCCGACCTCACCGCGAAACTGTCCGGCGCGTTCCTGATGCACCCGTGGGTCGCCGGCGTGGACGCGGTGACCATCGACGGCCCCGACGCGGTGAGCGTGAAACTGACCTACCGCGTGCCGGTGTTGGCGGTCGGCACCCGTGCCGTAGACGCGAAGGGTATCCTGCTCCCCGTGAGTGCCCCGACCGCGGGTTTGCCACAAATACTGAACGTATCGCCACTTGCGCCCGAAGCGACCGCGGGCAAGCCGTGGCCGGACCCGGTCGTTGTGCGAGCAGCACCGGTCGCGGCGGAATACAAACCGAAGTCGATTGAGCAGACCCAGCAGGGCTGGCAGCTCATCATGCCCGACGGCAAAAAGTTGACGGTGGCCGGCCGGTAGCCAACCCGGATCGAGGTAGTTGCGTCACTCTGGCAACCATAGGAGGGGACGCGATGTCAGGCTCTCAACTCACGCCCGCGCAACTCGACCAGGTCCGCGAGCTTCACGGTGTCGTTCGCGACTGGATCGAGCGCTCCGCGGTCGCGCAGAACAACGAACACCTCCGGGCGAGCCTGCCGTATGTCGATCTGATGTTCGCGTTCGGCTTCGCGACCCTCGGCGACCACCCCACCGCAAATGCGTTGGTGGAAGCCGCGCGGAAGGTGCTAGAAGGGCCGATTCCCGAAGGCGGATCACCGCAGGCCGAGCAAGCGGTCACGGCCGCAGTCGTCAGAAACTTCCTGTTCAAGGCGCTTCGCTACCGTGTCGGACAGGCGCTGAGCAGAAAGTCGCACACCGGGTCGTTGTCGGCAGAGGTGCTGTCGGATCGAGACGCGATTGAGGTTCGTTGCCGCTCAGGACCGGTCAACAACCCGTACAAGCTCGCCGCGCACGTGATCGATCGGTTCCGATCTGAGTCGCGGACCGCGGAACCGCAGGAGCGGATCGATCCGTACATCTCGTTCGGCAACCCCGACCCGCTGAAAATCGCGCTGAGTCGGCTTCACGCTGTGAGCGATCCGGCCACGTTCGTCGGCGCGGTACGGTCGTTGCTCTCCGAGGGCGTCAAAGGAATGAGAACGCCGCTGGCCGCGGCCCGGCTCGAAGTGCTGTACACCGTATTGCCGCGAGCCGAACAGGGTGGTGAAGCGTTCACGATCGAACTTCTGAAACTGGTTCCCGACGCACTCCGCACAAATCCCGATGCCGCCCCGGTGCGAGAGGTCGAACTACTAAAGTCCGCGCTAGCCCTTGCCGCGCAGCTTTGTCAAGTGGAAGTGGTTCGCGAGTTGGTCGATTTCGTACAGGGATTCATCCAGAGCGCAAAGGAAGACTCGCGCGCGTGGATCGTCAGCCGGCTGGCCGGCAGTTGCCTGGCTACTGTCAACGAACTCGGTCTGACGTCCGAAGCCGAGCGACTGATGACTGTCTTCCGCGCCGAAGTCGTACCCGGGGCCTCGCTCTCGGTACTCCGGACAATGTTCACCACCAAGCCGGAACGGTGGGCACCGATCCTTCGGGCGCGGTTCTCGCTGCCCGGCACGGAAGACCCGGCAGAGCCAACTTTGGAAGCCGTGCGCCAAGTGTTGCTTGGCGCAGAACCGTTTTTGTATATGACAAAGGACTTCGTGGATCTTGCCCGCAGTTACGTCGCGGCACTCGCCAAGACCGCGACCGGGCTGTCAGGCATGATCGAACTGTTCCGCAATATGCACCCGACGAGGATTACGAACACCTGGACCACCGCGCAATACTACTCGCGGTTCCACCTCGAACTGGTGGAAGACACGGTGTTCGCCGTGTGTCAGCTCTGTCAGAACAACCCGACGCCGGCGATCGTGTCGGCGTGATTACGCTGTTGCTTTGAAGTGTTCCAACACGAACTGTGACCACGTCTCGAACTGCTCCGCGCAGCGGAGCAGTTCGGCCCACGGGGCGAACCCGGCGTCCGCGAGGGCGTCCTCGCGCGAGCGCGCCGAGGGCGATTCCAAGTCGAAGACGTGAACCACGCCCAAGTGGACGCTGCCCACCGGCGTGCGGTCGTCGTTGATGAACCCCACGCACCTCTCGCGGAACCCACACCCGAGTTCCACTTCCTCCGTCAGCTCGCGCATCATCCCGGTTTGGTACAGATCATCTCCGCCGGCGGCGTCCGCCTCGCTGATGTGGCCGCCGATGCCGATCGAGCGCAGCGCTTCGAGGCGCTTTTCGGTGCCGGACGACCCGCGGCGGTAGTGGAACACCGCGTCGCCGCACTTCAGCACGATGTACGGGATGAGTTGCTTGAACGACGGGTCGGTTTCCACTTCGTAGCGCGGGCGGAAGGAGAACGCAGAGGGGTCGAGGATCGCGTCGCGGTAGGCGTCATCGGCGGCGCGGAGGCCGTGGAAATAACCCGCGGCGCGGAATCGCTCCGTTGGGATCACGAGGACCTTTTCGTCGAGCGGCATGACGGCCTCCGTGCGTCAAAACACAAACTTCAGCACCGCGGCCACGACCAGCGCGAAGCCCAGAATGTACAGCCCCAGCCGAATCGTGTCGTCGGCAGAACGCCGCGCGAGCAATCGCTTGAGAGCGGCGCGGTCGCCGCTCTCGATCGCGATTTGCAGGCTCAGTTCGTAGCTGCTCTGCGGATAATCGCGAATCGACTCCTCCGGCAACACCTGAACGCCGTGCCGCGGCGTCGGCAGCGTCGGGCCGACCGCGGCGTGGAAGCCGAGTTCGTCCGAAAACGCGAACGTCGCGGGCCACAACTCGCAGCGCGTGCGGTCCGGCAGAAGTTGCCACAGGTCGCGGACGAACTTCTCCGCCGGCTCGGCGCGGTTCAGGAGCACGCGGTTGCCGTCCACGAGTGCCTGCGCGGAGCCGAGCAATAGCGACACGTCGCCGGCCTTCAGGATCGTGTCGAGTTGTTCGAGCGTTCGCTCCGGCAGCACTTCCATCGGCCACGCGAGATCGGCGAGCGGTCCTGTCGCGGTCCAGTCGGGCGGGTAGCGGTCCGAAATCGCGAACGGGTCGCCGAGATACCGATAGAGGTCGCGCGCAAGCACGAGGAAGCGGAAACCGAGCGCGCCCGAGCGATCCTCGACGCGCACCACCGCGACGTGTTTCTGCCCGAACGGGCACGCGAAATACGCCAGCGGGCACGCGACGCCGGCAGGCCGCGCGCCGAACAGCACCGCGATCCGCTCGGCCTCGGGAGTGTCGAAGCCGTCCGTTTGGGCCACGACGCGGACGCCGCGTGAGTCGGCCAGAACGATCGCGTGCTGAATGCGGAGGTCGGGCGTCATGCGCGGCCCAGCACGTCGGCCATGCGAACAACACGGTGCTCCGTCGCGGCAGCGAAAACCGCTTCGCAGAGAGCGATGGTTTCGAGGTTGTCGCGGGCGGAAATCTCGGGCTCGGTCCCGTCCTCCACCGCGACCAAGAGTTGTGCCATCGTGCCGACGAACGCATCCGGGAACCACACGTCGTCCCACCGCGGCCTCAGCCAGCAGCCGGGGTGCTGTCGCGTGCTGAGTTCGAGCGTACTCGGCTCGCGCGCCGGGTACTTCGGCCAGCCGATCGTGCCCTGCATAAGGCCGTCGGTACCCTCGATGCGCCAGCGGATCCCGATATCGCCGGCGATGCCCTCTTTGCACGGCCCGGTCCACACGTCGTCCCAAGATGAAGCCCGCGCGCCGCTCGCGTATTCGAGGATGTAGAGGTTGATGCCGTCCTTGTGCGGGAACTTCGTGCGCGGGTCGGGCCGCGTCGAGGCCAGCACGCGCTCCGGCGTGCTGAGCCAGTAGCGGAAGGTGTCGAGGTGGTGAATCGACATCACGAACGTGGACAGCGACGGCAGCCCCTCGGCCCACGGCATCCAGTGCGGGATCGCCCGCATGTCGATACTCGCAAACACCACTTCGCCGAGCCACCCGCGGTTCAGAATGTCTTTCGCGGCGCGAACGGACTGATCGAACCGCATGTTCTGGTTCACCGCGAACACGATCCCGGCATCGGCGCAGCGTTTCACGAGGTCGCGGGCGTCGGCAAGCGACAGCGCGAGCGGTTTTTGCGCGAGAATGCCGCGGAGCCGACCCTTTCCGAGTTCGATCGCGCGCCGGATGAGGTCCGGTTGCGCGTCCGGCGGTACCGCGACATCCAGAATCTCGATGCTCGTGTCCGCGAGCAGCGCATCGATCGTGTCGTGAACTTTCGGAATGCTGTGTCGCGTCGCTACTTCGCGCGCGCTGGCCGAGTTGCGCGATGCGATCGCCACCGGGTTGAAGCCCGCGTTGCGGTACGCAACGAGGTGGCAGTCCTTCATGATGAAGCCGGCCCCGACGCACCCGATGCGCCAGTCCTTGCGCTTCGGGAGCGTCGGCCGAATGTTCAACCCAAGTGCGAGTTCCGACAGGAGAGGTGTAGACATCGCGGGGTTACTCGGGCGGGAAAAAATCCGCGCAATTTACTTGACAAGAGTTCATTATTCACGCATATACAGTATTAGGCTTGAAATTATACGTTCGTCAGCACCCGCAGCTCGCGCGGTAAGGGGAAGCTCACGTCCTCTTCGCGGACCACGCGCGTTTCGACGGTCGCGCCGAATTGTTTCTTCAGGTACTCGATGCAGTCCTGAACGTGTTCCTCCGGCGCGCTGGCGCCGGCGGTGACCAGAACCGTGTCCGTCGCGTCGAACCAGTCGTCCCGCAGTTCGTTTACGCGGTCGATCAGGTGTGCTGGCTTGCCGCTCGTGCGCGCGATCTCCGCGAGCCGCTGACTGTTGGAACTGTTCTGGCTGCCCAGAACGAGTACCACGTCGGCCTCAACAACGAGCTTCTTCACCGCGTCCTGGCGGTTCTGGGTCGCGTAGCAGATATCGTCCTTGTGTGGCCCGGTCACCTGCGGGTATTTGCGCTTCAGCGCGTCGATGACCGATCTGGCCTCATCGACACTGAGCGTCGTTTGGGTGAGGAACGCGAGTTTCGCGTCGGCCGGCAGGTCGAGCGCGTCCACGTCGGCCGTGTCCTCGACGAGTACGATGTTCTCCGGCGCTTCGCCCATCGTGCCAATGACCTCGTCGTGCCCCTCGTGGCCGATGAGGACGATGGTGTAACCCTCGCGGGCGAACTTGGCCGCTTCCTTGTGGACCTTCGTGACCAGCGGGCAGGTCGCGTCGATCGCGCGGAGGTTGCGCTCCTCGGAGTGCTGCCGGATCACCGGCGAGACGCCGTGCGCGCTGTAGAGCACTGTGCCGCCGGCGGGCACCTCGGAAATGTCGTTGACGAACACGACGCCGAGTTTCTGGAACCGCTCGACGATGGGCCGGTTGTGAACGATCTCGTGGTACACGTACAGCGGGCTGCCGTAGTGCGTGAGGGCCGTTTCGAGCGCCTCGATCGCCATGTTCACGCCGGCACAGAACCCGCGCGGGTTGGCGAGGATGATCTTCATGCGGTGGCCTCCTGTTGGGGGTATGGTACGCGCGAGGCGCCTGTCGTGCCAACCGCAGCTTGAGAGGGGAGGGTAACGGCTGCAGAAACGACAAACGCCACCCTTGTGGGGTGGCGTCGGGAGCGAACTGTGGGCCGTTGTTACTTTTTGACTTCGACCTTCGGATCCTTGATGATCTTCTTGCCGTCCTCTTCGCCCGGCACGCCGGTGACGGTGGCCTTCACGTCGGCGGTGCAGCACTCCTTGTGGTACGGTTCCTTGCCGCCCTTGTCCTTCAGGTAGTACTTGATCTCCTTGCCGCCGTCCTTCACGATCAGCGCGTGCCCGCAGGCCTTCGACTCGCTGAGGGCGCACTTGGTGCAGGTCAGCGTGCCTTCGAACTTCTTGGTCTCTTCCTTCTTCTTCTCGTCCTTCTTTTCTTGGGCGTTGACGTTGAAGGTCGTGGTGGTCAGCGTGACGGCGGCGAAGCCGAGCGCCAATGCGAGCGCGAAACGCAGCATGGGAGGAGCCCCTTGGCATGATTTCGCCGGCGGCGCTGACACCCGACGTGGGTGTCACAACCCCACCGGACGGAGACACTATACTCATGGGTTCTAGACGGTGCAAGAACCGACCAAATTCATTTATCTTCCGGCTGCCGCAACGGAAACTCGGCGAACCCGTTGACGCTCGGTTGCCTCCTGCATACGATGGTTTTTTCCGATCTTACCCAAATCATGGTTGGGCCGTCTCGGATGGCCGAACTGAGCGTTTCCGCCGAAGCCTTTGCCGCCGCCGTCGATCGGGTGTGCGCGCACCGCTTCCACGGCCCGATCGTGGTGAAGCTCGGCGGCAGCGCGATGGAAGACCCCGCCGCCACCGACGCCTGTCTTCGCTCCGTCGCCACCCTCAACAAACTCGGCGTGCCGCTCGTGCTGGTTCACGGCGGCGGGAAACCCATCGACCGCGCGATGGCCGAAGCCGGCCTCGTGCCGAAGAAGGTCGCGGGCCGCCGCTACACCGACGACGCGACGCTCGCCATCGTCGTCCGCGTACTTCAGGAAATCGGCCGCGACCTGGCTGCACGTCTGGAAGCGGTGGGTTGTCCGGCCGCTGCCACCGACGACGTGCTTCTGGGCGAGCGACTCGTACTGCCAGACGCCGACGGCCACCCGATCGACCTCGGACGTGTGGGGAAGGTGACCGAACTTGCCTATACTCCGATCGGCGGTGTGGAACCCGATTCCGACTTCGTGCAGGTCATCCCCTCGATCGCGCGCGACGCGAGTGGTGGCTGGCTGAACGTCAACGCCGATACCGCGGCCTCAGCACTCGCGGGCGCGCTGAAGGCCGATAAGGCGATTTTCCTGACCGACACGCCCGGCGTGCTCCGCGACCGTGCGAACCCGGCCTCGCTCATCCCCTCTCTCACTGAGCGAGAAGCCCGCGACCTCATCGCCGCCGGCGTCATCGACGGCGGGATGGTGCCGAAGGTCGAGGCGTGTTTCGAGGCGCTCGACGCCGGCGCCAAATCCGCCCTCATCCTCGACGGCAGGGTGAAATTCGCCCTGCTGGACGTGTTCCTCCACGACACGTTCCAAGGCACCGCCATCCGGCGGGCCTGAGCCGCGCTCGCCTTCGGCTTGCGGCTAACAAACACTCCCATTAACCCCATTCCGAAACTGAAATGACAACCGAACTGCTTTCCAGCGAGCAGATCATTACCCTGGCGAAGAAACACCTGATCGGGAACTATACCCGCTATCCGGTTGCGCTCGTGCGCGGCGAGAACTCGTGGGTGTGGGACGCCGAGGGCAAGCGGTACCTCGACTTCTTCCCCGGCTGGGGGTGCGGGCTGCTCGGCCACTGCCCGCCGCGGGTCGTGCAGGCGGTGCAAGAACAGGTGGCGGCGCTGATTCACGTTCCGAACACGTGGTACACCGAACCGCAGGCGCTCTTGGCGCAGGCGCTGGGCGAGCGGACCACGTTTGAAGGCATGTCGTTCT
>CAZBXY010000058.1:0-30833 GCA_964495365.1 uncultured Frigoriglobus sp.
ACCTCCGCGACCCCCTGTTTCAACTTCCCAAAATGTCAACTGCGTAACTCCTAATGGTCTTCCTCGCGGACGCCGAAACCGGCTTCGTCGTTTGATATGTGAGCGAAACGCCCATCGCACCCTCACTTCGCCACGTCCACCCACTTGCCGGCTTTCGCGGAGTCGAGGATCGCGTCCAGCACCGCTTGCGTTTCGAGCGCGTCCTTGAAGGTCGGACCTTGCGGCTTGCCGCTCTCCAGGCCCTGAATGAAGTCCGCAACCTGGTGCGTGAAGCTCGCGTCGTAGCCGATCGCGAGGCCCGGCACCCACCAGTTCGCCATGTACGGGTGATCGGGGCTGTTGTCGGTCACGTGAACACTCTTCCATCCGCGAATTTTGCCCTCGTCCCTGTAGTCGAACACTTGCAGCCGGTGAAGGTCGTGCAAGTCCCAGTAGAGCGACATGTTCTCGCCGTTGATCTCGAACGTGTACGCGGCCTTGTGCCCGCGAGCGTAGCGGGTACTCTCGAAGTTGCCCAGCGAGCCGTTCGAGTAGCGGCACATGAACGTACAGGCGTCGTCGATGCCGACCTTCTCGACCTTGCCCGTCAGGTTGTGCATCCGCTCCTTCACGAACGTCTCGGTCATCGCGCACACGCTGTCGAGCCGGCCGTTCAGCCAGATGCTCGTGTCGATGCAGTGCGCGAGGAGGTCGCCGGACACGCCGCTGCCGGCCGCGGCGACATCGAGCCGCCACAGCCCCTGCCCGCCCTGCGGTAGATCGGCCTTGATGGTCCAGTCCTGAAGGAACTTCGCGCGGTAGTGGAAGATGCGCCCGAGCTTCCCCTCTTCGATGAGGCGCTTGGCGAGCGTGACCGCGGGGATGCGCCGGTAGTTGTACCACACCATGTTGGGCACGCCGGCCTTCTCGACCGCCGCGACCATCTCCTTGCCCTCGGCGGTATTCATCGCCAGCGGCTTCTCGCACAGGATCGCCTTCTTGTTCGCCGCCGCGGCCAGCGCGATCTCCTTGTGCATGTTGTTGGGCGTGCAGATGTCGATCACGTCGATATCCGCGCGCGCGACCAGTTTGCGCCAGTCGGTTTCGGTCGATTCGTACCCCCACTGGGCCGCGAAGTCCTTGATCTTCGCCGCGTCGCGCGCGCACGCGGCCTTCAGCACGACTTCGTGCTGCGAGGGGAAGAACTGCCCGACCTGCTTGTAGGCGTTCGAGTGGGCCCGGCCCATGAACCCGTACCCGATCATCCCGACGCGAAGCTGTTTCTTGGCCATTGGGAGAAGCTCCAGAGAAGTCAGAAGAAGAAGCCGCACGATAAACGCAGATAAAGACACGATCAAGACAATCAGTCGAGTTGACCCGGAGGGCGAGACCGCTTCCGCTCGTTCGAGAATGCCAACCGCTTGATTCGCGGCTTCGGGCCAAAGTTCAGAAGCAATCCGACTTCGATCTCCGAGGCCTTGAGGTAGTTGAGCGTTTGTGCTTCGTGTGCCGAGCAGAAGTCGTCCGCCGCCTTGAGTTCCAGAATCACCTTGCGCTCGACCACGATGTCCGCGTCAAACTGACCGACCTGCCGCCCGCGAAAGTGAACGAGCAGCTTGACTTCGCTCTCCGTCTGTAACCCCAGATCAGAAAGGGCGATCAACATGGCGTTATGGTAGACGTTTTCCAGGAAGCCGAACCCGAGTTCGTTGTACACGTCGTAGTACGCGCCGATGATTTTCTCGGTCAGTTCGCGGTGCGGAAACGTGACCGGATCGTAGCCGTGCGTCATGGGCGCTCCTCGTGATTTTGTCTTTACAATCTCTCTTCTGTCTGGATCGTGTCTTTTATCTGCGTTTATCGTGCGGCTTCTTCTGTTTTCAACTACAGCGACTTGAGGTATTCGACCAACTGCCAGCGCTGTTCGTCGGTGAGGGCGGGTAGACCGTCGCGGCCGGTGCCGTATTCGTGCCCGGCGTTCGAGTTGCCCGGGATCGGTTGTCCCGCGTCGTCGCGGGTGCGGAACCGGAAGCCGCCGGCGAACGGCTCCGTGCGGAACCCGACGTGTACCGGGTCGAACTCCCGGCGCCCGACCGTGAACTCCTTCACCCGCTGCTCTGCCGGGAGCAGCAGTTGGTACAGGGTCGGCACCGAGCCGTTGTGCAGGTATGGGGCGGTGGCCCAGATCCCGTTGAGCGGGCGGCCCTTGTACACCATCAGCGCGTCCGGGTCGGTCGTGACAGTCGCTTTGCGGTCGCGCAGGTCCGAGAAATCGACCCCGTTGTACTGCACCCACGGCGAACCCAGGATCACCGCGACGACGGTATGAACGAGCATCGCCTCGGCCGACCCCTCTTTCCCGAACCGCTCGCCGCTCACGAAGAACGCCCGCCGCCCTTCGAGCCTGCCGGTTTTGCCTTTTCGCGTCGCAAAGTTCGCGGCCATCAGCGGGTCGGTGCCGACCGTCTTGATCGGCGTCTTCACCGCGGTCACGGTGCGAGTGGGGTCCGCGCGGTCGATCGGGTGGTGACACGACTGGCAGTAGCGGCCGAACAGCTCCGCACCGGCTTTGCGCTTCGCCTCGTCGATCGGCGGAAACTCGGCCGGCCACCGCGGCGACTGGAGTTTGCGCAGGATTTGTTCGAGCCGGATGAGGTCGGGCACCCGAACCGACGACTTGTACCCGGTGAAGACGGTCGCGCTGTTTGGCTCGGACACGCGAACCTCGCCGAACACGCCGATCACCTGCCCGACGTTACGCGCCAGCCCCGCGAGGTCGTCGCTGCCGGCGAGGCGGTTGCGGGCGGAGGCGTTCCACTGAACATAGTCGTGGTGCGGGGCGTCCCAGATGAACGGGTAACTCACCGGTGCGTCGGGCGCCTTCGCCTGCGTGGGGTCGCTCGACCCCACGCCGTTCACCAGGAGCGAGTTGACGATCCGGCCGAAGGCGTCGAGTCTGGCGAAACCGTAGGGGTGCGGCGGCCTGTTGATTGCGTCGTAGGACTGTCTAGCGCGATAAACAGCCTCAAGTTGGTCGCGGAGTTCTGTCCGATTGCGGGCGGTTGTTTCGGCTCCGAGCACTTTCTCCGCGAACCGCTCGAACCGGGTCGGGTCGTCGAGTGTGGCCTTCAGCGCCGCGGTGAGTGATGTGAGGAGCGAATCGAGGTCGCCCTGCCCCGGCGCGCCGTCGATGCGGTACGCGGTGCCGTTGTAGTGCAGTTCGGCGGTGTGACAGGCCGCGCAGGTGAACCCGAACCAGTCCACCTTTTCGTCGTCGCGCCGCGGGTCTTTGACGAACCCGACCGGCAGCCCGTCCGGGTTGAACGGGTTCGTTTTTTGCGCGAGGAACCCGAACCTGGCGAGGTGGGCCGGATCGCGGAACGGCCCGGGCGCGCCGACCTGTTCGAGCGCGAGGAACCACGAATAAGGGACCAGCCGTGAGCCTTGCGGCCGGGTGTAGAACTCCATGCCGTCGCGCGGTTCCCATCCCTGGTCGAGGTACACGATGCGCCCCGCGACCTCCCCGGCCGGCCCCAGTAGCAGTTCCGCGTCGCGGGTCGCCTCCTTGTAGTTCGCCAGATCGCCGACATCGACCGCTTTCGGCTTCTTGAGGAGGCGCCACGTGCCGTAGCCGGCACCGAGTACGAGCAACGACAGGACGCCGGCGACGACCTTGCGACGCTTCATGGCTCGCCCTCATGCGGTTACTTCTTCTCTTTCTCCGTTGCCCCGCCGAAATGATCGTACACCTCCTTGGCGATCTTGGCGATCAACACTTGCGCGGCGTTGTCGAGCACCCACCGCCGGTCGTCGTTCTCGTCGGTCAGCACGCACACCGCGACCGGCCCCGACCGCAGGTAGATGATCCCAGCGTCGGTCTTCGAGGCGTTCACCGACCCGGTCTTGTGCGCGATCACCGTCCCCGCGGGGAGGAATCGCGGCATCTTCTCCTTGTCGTCGCACGCCTTCAGGTGAGTCAGCATCTCCTTGCACGCCTCGGGCGAAACGACTTTCCCCGCTTCGATCAGTTCCAGAAGCTCGACCATCTCGCGGGCGGTCGTGCTGCCGAGGCCGTACTTCTTGGTTGCCTCCGGGTCGATGCTCGTCGTGCTTCCCCTGAACACCTTCGCGTTGATCTTCGTGTTCGCAAATCCCAGCCCCGCCATTCTCTTGTTCGTGGACGGGATGCCGATCTGGTCGAGCACCATGTTGGTCGCGGTGTTGTCGGAAAAGACGATCATCAGCCTGACCGCGTCCCGCAGCGGGAAAGTCGCCCCGTCGGAGAAGTGCGACGTGAGGATGCCGCTGCCCTGCACCTTGTCGTCTTTGGTCAGAGTGAGTTTGGTGACGAGCTTCACCTTCTCTTCCTTCGCCTGCCAGAACGTCTCCACCATGATCGGGAGCTTGATGAGGCTCGCGGTGGGCATCACGGCGTCGGCGTCGAGGTAGAACGACTCGCCCGTCTTGAGGTTCTTCACCGCGACCGCGACCTTGCCCTTGTGGTCCTTCACCAGCGGCACGATCCGCGCTTCGAGGTCCGCGGCCGACGCGGGCTGCGCGACGAGTACAACGGTAACGATTGCGGACAGGCGCATGGGAAACCCTCAGCGAAGATGAAAACGAGCCGCACGATAAACGCAGATAAAAGACACGATTGAAGACAGAAAACGAAGACAGGATAGCCACAAAAAGGCACGAAGAGGCACAAAAAGGAGAGCAAAACCAAGACAACACATTGAGTTCAAATCAACTCTGCTGTCTTCGGCTTTCTGCTTCTTTTTGTGCCTCTTTGTGCCTTTTTGTGGCCACTCTGCCTTCTGTCTGAATCGTGTTTTTTATCTGCGATTATCGTGCGGCTATTCTTTGGCTACCCTCACGCCGCGCTGGAGGCTTCCACGAACGTGGTGAACAGGCGGGCCATGCCGGGTTGCGTCTCGGTCAGTTCCTCCGGGTGCCACTGCACCGCGACGAGGTACTTCCCCTCGGTGCCCTCGACGGCCTCGATGATGCCGTCCGGGGCGAAGGCCGTGGCCGCGAGCTGCGGGGCGAGGTCTTTAATCGCCTGGTGGTGCATACTGTTCACCGGCACGCGGGCATCGCCGAGGATGTGACCGAGCCGCGTGCCGGCCTTCACCGTAATGTCGTGCGCCAGGTATTTCCGGCTCGGTTGCTGGGGCGTGGGGAAGTAATCGTGCTTGAGCGCGGCGGGGACTTGCGCGGTCACGTCCTGATAGAGCGTGCCGCCGAGCGCGACGTTGAGGATCTGGATCCCCCGGCACACCGCCAGCACCGGCAGGTCGCGGGTCTGGGCGTGGCGCAGGAGCGCGATCTCGACCGCGTCGCGGTCCGGGTCGGTGGTCCCGCAGAGCGCGGTTTTCGACTCGCCGTAGCAGCTCGGATCGACGTCCACCCCGCCGGTGATGAACACCCCGTCGAGCCGGTCGAAAATCTCCTGGAGCGTGTCCGGGTCTTGCGGAATCAGCGGAATGACCCACGGCACCGCGCCGACCTTGCGCAGTTCTTCGATGTACGATCGGCCCATGAGCCAGCACGCCTGCCGCTCGCCGGCGACGGCGGGCAGGGTTTGTGTGGCGATCCCAATGACGGGCCGACGGGTCATGTCAGGCTCTCCGGCGGGCACGGCGGTTTGCGCGGAATGGAGAGGAATACCTGAATAATAGCACCCCGGGCGCCGGGATGTCCAGAACCCGCGTGCCGCAAGTGCCGCACAATGCGGAAGCGGGGCAATGCGGCGCGGTCGCGAGAAAGTGTTTCGCTGGGCGAGCGAGCCAGGACGTTCCCACCCGAGCGGTTTTGCGGGCTGTTCGGGGCGGATTCCGAACAATCACTCGCGAATCACTTCAAGTCTACCGATACCTCTGACGGCCCACCCTGCCAACCGACCCGGGAACGAGCCGTTCCATGCCCCGCGTTGCTCTTGTTCTCCTGATTGCGCTGTTCACCGCGACGACCGCGCCGGCGCAGCAACCGCTCCCGACCGAGTTCGCCCAGTTACCGGCGACCCGCGCGCCGGAGGCGGCCGCGGAAGCGCCGAGCGCCGCACCCGCGAAAGCCGAGCCGCCAACCCCGGCACCGGCGAACCCGCTGTACGATTCCCTCCACGACAACGACAACTACGGGCTGAAATCGCTGTTCGACTCGCTCCACCCGGCCGAGTCGAAGGGGAAAAAGTGGTACGAGAAACTCGCCATCCGCGGGTACACCCAGTTCCGGTTCGGGCGCACGCTCGACAGCGATCCGGCCGGGGCCCCGGTTACCCTGTTCGGCGACCGGTCCATCAACGGGGGAGCCGAAGATTTCTCGATCCGCCGGATGCGGCTTATTCTCTTCGGCGACGTGAGCGAACACCTGGGCTTCTACCTCCAGCCGGACTTCGCCAACACGCCCACCGGCAGTCCGAACGGAACCTTCTTTGCCCAGCTCCGCGACATGTACGGCGACGTGTATATCGACAAAACGAAGATCCACCGGTTCCGGGTCGGTCTGTCAAAGGTGCCGTACGGGTTCGAGAACTTGCAGTCGAGCCAGAACCGCGTCCCTCTGGACCGGACCGACGCGCTCAACTCCGCGGTCAGCCCGAACGAGCGCGACCTCGGCGTGTTTTATTACTGGACCCCGGAGGACAAACAGAAGCTGTTCCGCGACCTGGTGGACGGCGGGCTGAAGGGGTCGGGTAACTACGGCGTCTTCGGCATCGGCGTCTACAACGGTCAGGGCGGTTCGCAGCTCGAACAGAACCGCAACGTGCACGCCATCACCCGGGTCACCTGGCCGTTCCAACTGCCCAGCGGGCAGGTGGTGGAGGCGAGCGTCCAGGGGTACACCGGCGAGTACGTGGTCGAAGGGGCGCCGATCCGGCGGCTGGGCACCGGGGCGTCGTTCACCCCGGCCGGGACACGGGCCACCGGCAACGCGCGCGGCCACCGCGACCAGCGGATCGCGGGCACGTTCGTGTGGTACGCCCAACCGTTCGGGTTCCAGGCGGAGTGGCAAGTCGGCGAGGGACCGGGGCTGAGCGCCGACCAGGCCGCGGTGGTGACGCGCCCCCTCCACGGCGGGTACGTCATGGCGATGTACAAGCACGAGGCGCCGAACTGCGGCATCTTCATGCCGTACTGCCGATACCAGCACTTCACCGGCGGCTACCGATCGTTCGCGAACGCCCCGTTCGGCCGAACGAACCAGTGGGATCTGGGGCTGGAGTGGCAGCTTCGGAAGGAGATCGAACTCGTTCTGGAGTACAACCTTCTGGACAACGTGAGCCTGACCGCGATCGACCGGGCGAACACGAAATCGTACCGGAATTTCGTCGGCTCCGCGCTGCGGGTGCAGTTCCAAATCAACTACTGACGCCGCGTGTGGCGAAGACCGCCCCGCGTTCAGTGCGACACTTTGTCTGCCGCGGGCATCGCGGCGTGGAAGTCGCGGCTGATGCGCTCCATGTACCGCGTCAGCAGTTCCTCGACGCGCCCCGGCGTGTCGGCCGCGAGCACGAACCCGACGTGGTGCTTCATGTCGAGCCGGTAGACGATCTCGGGATCGGTGAATGCGGACGTGTCCGGCTTCTCCTGCCGGGCGAGCGAAGTCACGACTCCGCCGAACTGCTGCTTGAGCGGCGGGAGCGAATAGCCCGACGTGCCGCGGCACATTTCGAGCTTCGCCCATTCGCTCCACAGGTTGACGCCGGCGGCGTGTTCGACCATCTCCGCGGTGTTCGCGCCGCCGACGCGGGCGCTCGTTTCGATGAAGTACGGCTGCCGGTCGGTGTGCGCGAGCATGAACTCCGTGTGCGACGCGCCCCACCCCAGCCCGAACCCCTCGACCACCTGCGCGTTCGCGGCCCTCAGAAGCGCGACCTCCGGTCGGTCGCGCGGGTAGGTGCGGGTCGCGTAGATCCCGCCGCCCTGGTACACGTCCAGGAGCGGGCGCCAGTACGCGTTCACCTCGGCGAACACGACGCGCCCGTTGGCGGTCAGCGAATCGACGTGGAACAGGTCGCCCGGCACCATTTGCTCGATCAGGTGGAACGACTGCTCGTCGCCCAACTCCTCGATCCGCTTCCACACCTCGTCCGCAGATTGCAGCTTGCGGATGCCGGCCGCGGACGCCTCGCTCCGGGGCTTGATGAGCCACGGCCCGGGCACGCGGGCCAGGAACTCGCGCACCGCGTCGTGCGTGAAGATCGGGCAGAAATCGGGGATGCGGGCGCCCAGTTCGCGGGCCTTCGTGCGCATCGCGAGCTTGTCGCGGAACAGCCGGGCCTGCGAGTCGCCGTGTCCCGTGTGGGTCATCCGAAAGTGTTCGCGCAGGAACGCTCCCACTTCGATGTCAAAGTCGTCCAGGGCCACAATCCGGTCGATCTTGCGCGACCGCATCAGAAACGCGACCGCGTTGATGAGTCCGCGGCGGTCGTGGAAGTTGTTGACCGCGAACACCTCGTCGCAGGCGGCCCGCGCCCACGGCTCCTTGAGCGCCGACTCCACCGTGAGGAGGTAAACGATGCAACCCTCGGCCTTGAGCCGCTCAAGGAACCGGTTGCCCTTGAAGTAACTGGCGAGCGCTAAGAAGGTCATAGTCGAAAGTCGTAAAGTCGAAAGTCGTAAAGTCGAAGGCACGCTGCCTCTAACTTTACGACTTTCGACTTTACGACTTTCGACCCGCGTCCGCTAGCGGACGCGCTCGTACATCGCCGCGCGCTTGCCGCGAGCCACCTCGCGCCAGTGCGGCGACCCGGACAGGTAGCGCTCGACCGGCGGCTTCTCCTGTTCCGGCGGGTTGGTCATGATGATCGCGCGCTCGAACTGAAACGCGGCGGCCCAATATTCAAATATCGGGCCGAATTCTTCCGGCGGGCGGCCCATCGTGTCGGAATAGAAGCGGATGTAGTCGTCGCCGTAGAGTTCGCACCGGTCGTCCATGAAGACCTTCAGGGTCGGCGTATGGTAAATCAAATACCCGCCGAGGTTGGCGTCGTTGAAGATCGGCGTGCCCGGCGGAACGCTCGCCGCATAAGCCGCCACTTCTTGCGTCAGATCAGAGGGGATGAAGTCCGGGTCGAGCCGCGCCCACCCGCTGCCGACTACCGGCACCGCGACGCGGTGCGCCTGGAGCTTCGCCGACACTGTCACACACAGCGCCGGGATCAGTAACGCGGCCCATACGGGACTCGCGCGGCGCTGAACTTCGGCCGGGTTGTCAGCGTCCCACGCGGTCGAGCCGTCGCCGTACTTCACGAGTAACCGGTGCCAGAGCGTGTGCTTCCACAGGTCCGCGATCGCGACCGCCGCGCACACCGCGAACAGCGGCCCCTGCCGGATGCCCTTGAAACTGAACACGAACCACACGAGCGGTATGAGCCAGGAGACCCGCGGGAACTTCGGGAACGTGCCCGCGAGCATCACGATGTAAAACGCGCCCAGCCCGACGACCATGAGGCCCAGCGGCGAGGTCGGGTCGAGCGGCATATGTTCGTTCACGACTTCCGGCAGCACCTTCGAACTGACGATGCGCTGCCAGATGCGGATCATCTCCATTCCGTGCGGGTTCACGAACGGCGCGAACCCGCACGCCGCGACGATCGCCACGAGGAGGAACGCGGTGCGCCAGGAACGGATGGGCGAACGGCCGGTGCCGGCGGGCGGGTGGGCGGGGGGCGCACCTGTGGGCGCATCGGCCCCCCCGGCCGGCTGACACCGGCCGTTCGCCAAAAACATCAACCCCCACCCCGCCACCGCCAGCCCCAGCGTCATCGTGCCGCCGAGCACGCCGCCGTGGAGGTTCACCCACAGCACGTACAGCGGGATCAGCCCCGCGAGCCGCCACTCGGTGCAGCGCCCGCGCTCGTAGTCGATCACGCACATCATCGTCCAGCCGAGGAACGCGATCGTGAACATGTGCGGGCGGACGAAGTAGTGGAACGCCCCGACGGCCAGCACCACGCCGACAATCACGGCCGCGATCATCGGCCCCATCCCGCCCTGCACGCAGCGGCGGAAAATGAGCGTGTAGAGGAGCGCGACGCCGGCGGCGAAGCCGAGGAGCATGGTGTCGAGGCCCCCGGCGCGGTGCGCGAGGGCCATGAGCACCTCCGCGCCCCACTGTTGCGGCACCCACCGCTGGCCTTCGAGCGTGTAGCTGAACGGGTCGGTCTGCGGGATGCCGCGATCGAGGATGATCTCGCCGACCTTGACGTGCCACAGCGCGCCGGGGTCGTAGAACCCGCGGTCGCGGAACGCGACCATCAGGCCCAGCCACGTGAGGAGGAAGAACACCGTCTCCGGGCGGAACAGCCGTTTCATGCGCGACGCTTCCGGCAACCGAGATTGCGAGTCACCGGAAGCGTAGAACAAAATTCAGGCGGGAGTTGAGAGGTACGGAAATCACGGCTCCGATTGCGCTCAGTCTTCCTTCTTGAGCTTCTTGACCACCATAATCTCGTACCCGTTCTCCTTCGTCGATTTGAACTCGGTCGGGCGGTCCTCGCCCGGGGTGGTGCAGCAGTCGGTGAAGGTGTCGCCGTCGAACTTGTAGAATCCCTTCTGGGTCTTCCCCTTGTACGGCCCGGAGGTGAAGATGTAATCGACCTCCTTGGGGTTCTTCGCCGGGTCGATGCGCGCGATCTTCCCCATGTCCTCGGTACTCGAATCCCAGGTGAACACGCCCTCCTTCTTGAACACCAAGATCGTCTCGGCCACGTCCTTGCCCGCGACCACTTCTTCCCCAGCCTGGACCCGCGACGTGACCTTCCACCGGCCGATCAGCTTGGCGAGTTCGGTTTCGGGCGTCTCCTTGGCCCCCGCGGGCACCGGGGCCGCCGGTTCGGCGAAACTCACGACTGCCAGGGCCAGCAGAGAGGCGGAGATCCACAGCAGAACGGGTTTCACGAGTGTGCCCTCCGGTTGAGATGGGACTGTCCGAATCGTACCCGGTTACGGGGAACCGGTCAACCGAACGCGCCGCGCCGGCGCTTCCGCGAACTCACCTTGCGCTTCAGCCGGAACTCGCCGCTGCCGTGATAGGTCGCGAGGATCGCCCCGGTGCCGGCGTAGCGGTCGAACAGGTCGCACACCACGCCCTCCTCGTCCGGCCAGGGGTACGCGAACACCACGTCCAGGTCGCTCACCTCCAGGTCGAGGTCGTCGTAGGCGTAATCGCCCTCGGTCGTGAGCCACGAGTACGTTCCGGCGGCGTGAACGCGGTCTTCGGCCCCGCGCGGCACGAAGCTCCCCTGCACGAACTCGACCGGCAAGTCGAAATCCTCCGCCAATTTCCTCGCCTCAACGACCAGCGATTCCTCGATCTCGATCCCGCAGGCGTCGAATTCGAGTAGCGCCGCCAGCCCGACGACCACGCCGAACCCGCTGCCCCACTCGCAGAACCGCCAGCCCCGCGTCAATCCGCCCTCGGACAGCGCCCGCAGCACCGCGAACGCGGCGGCGTAGTCGCACGGCACGAACGCCGGCACGCGGCACTCCGACTGGAACCGGTCGATGCGGTCTTCGGCTTCGCGGATGAGCCGGGCCGCTTCCGCCGGCGGTCGGCCGGGCGTCAGGTCGAGCGCGAGGTCGCGGAGGGCCATCGAGCGGGCCGATCGTTGGTGGATGGGGCGGACCGATTTTTCCGCGCGGCGCGCGGTTTTTCCCGCCCGCCCGGAAATGCCTCATAGGATGTATTGGTGTTGTATTGCCCGCGCACCGTTGAGGGCGTGCCGTGTCCGAGCCAGCCGACGAGATTCCCGTCGAACAGCGTCAAGTGATCTTCAAGGCCGTTGTCGAGGCCCAGGACGGCGGGCAGAGCGTCGCCGCGTCCCGCGCCGCCGTGGCCCGGCAATTTTCGGTCACCGAGGAACAGGTGAAGCAGATCGAGCGCGAAGGGTCGGATAACCAGTGGCCGCCTCTGTGAAGAAAATCCCAAATCTCAAACCCGAAATCCCAAAAGAACGCAGAAAACCGGGTCGGTTTGATTTGGAATTTGAGGTTTGAGATTTGGGATTTTCCGCGAGCGGGCCGCCGCGCGCCCTGCTAGAGTCTACCTCACGCGACGGGTCCGGTATCCCGTCGATCGACGCCGAACGCTCGTCCCCGTCCCTACTGACAGGTGTCACGGCGGAGCTTTCTTCCGCCCGTTCGTACGTCCCCGCCCGCCGGTCCGGTGCGGGAAGTTGATCCTCAGAGCGGCAGCGACCGGGCCGCGGGAGTTCGTCGTGGGTAAGAAGTTGTACGTCGGCAACCTGAGCTGGGGGGTCAGCGACACCCAGTTGCAGGAACTGTTCGCCCCGTACGGAACGGTCGTTTCGGCGCAGGTCATCATGGACCGCGACACCGGCCGCTCGAAGGGGTTCGGGTTCGTGGAGATGGGCACCGACCAGGAAGCGCAAGCCGCGATCACCGGGATGCACGGGCAGGTGGTTGACGGCCGCCCGCTGACGGTGAACGAGGCCCGCCCGAAGGAGAGCGGCGGGGGCGGGGGCGGCGGCCGTGGGGGCGGTGGCGGCGGGTACGGCGGCGGCCGCGGGGGCGGTGGTGGTGGCGGGTACGGCGGCGGGGGCGGCGGGCGCCGCTATTGACCCGCGTGCCCGGACCCGTACAAATTGCGACATTCCGGGGCGCTCACTCGCGGGCGCCCCATTTTTCGCCCGCACTGCGTTCGCCCGGAACTATCTTTCATCACCGGGTACGCGGTAATCGCTCTCATTCTCATCCCCTTATTCAGGTACTCAGCTTGCCATCCTCGTCATCCCCCGTTCTCCCGCTCCTCACACTCCACACACACACGCTCGCGGAACAGCCGGGTGAACTGACCGGTCCGCCGCGATTCAGCCTCGGCCGACGAATCGTCTCGTGGATCGGGACGTTCATCGGCGTCACGCTCCCCGTTGCCGGATTGGTAATGGCGATCGTGATGTCGTTCGTCTGGGGCTTCTCCTGGGTGAACGTCGGCATCATGGTCGGAATGTACCTGGTCACGATGGCCGGGATCACCGTCGGGTTCCACCGGCTGTTCACGCACCGCTCGTTCCACACCATCAAGCCCATCGAGTTCACCCTCGGCGTCCTCGGCTCGATGACGTTCCAGGGGCCGCTCCTCGACTGGGTCGCGCGGCACCGCCGGCACCACCAGCACTCGGACGCGGAGGGCGACCCGCACTCGCCGTACCCGCACGGCACCGGCCTCTGGGGGCTGTTCCGCGGGTTCTGGCACGCGCACATCGGCTGGGCGTTCGCCCCGATGCCCGACGAACTGGCCCGCTACGCCGGCGACCTGCGGCGCAGCCGGATGCTCCGCGCCGTCAACGCGCTGTTCCCGCTCTGGGCGCTTTTGGGCGTCTTGATCCCCGCGGCGATCGGGCTGGCGTTCCTCGGTTGGCGTGGGGCGATCAGCGGGTTCCTCTGGGGCGGGCTGGTCCGCATCCTGCTCGGCCACCACGTGACGTGGTGCGTGAACTCGGTGTGCCACATCTGGGGCCAAAAGCCCTACGCCAGCGGCGACGAGAGCCGCAACAACGCCGTCGTCGGCCTTCTGGCGCTGGGCGAGGGGTGGCACAACAACCACCACGCGTTCCCATCGTCGGCCCGGCACGGGCTGCGGTGGTGGCAGATCGACATCAGCTACTACATCATCCAGGCGCTGGTGTTCTGCCGGCTCGCGTGGAAGGTCCGCCTCCCAACGCCCCACGAACTGGCGATGCGCGGCGAGGTCGCCCCGGCCGCGGGGTAATGCGAAAGACAGAAGAGGAGCCGCACGATAAACGCAGAAAAAGACACGATCAGAGAAGAAGAGAGTTCAGTTCAAACTCATTCTTGTGTCTTTATCGTGTCTTTATCTGCGTTTATCGTGCGGCTCGTCTTTTCCGTACCTACTCCATGTCTGCCTCGAACAGGTATTCGGGCAACTCGTCCTCGTCGAACGGTGGCACCTCGTTGTGCTGGTTCTTGGTGTTCGCCTTGATCCCGGCCGCTTTCAGATCCTTGATCCCCTTTGCCGATAGCGCGTTGGTGTCGAGGTTGAGCACCTCCAGGCGCTTCGCGTCGGCGCACGCGGCGAGTTCCTTTGCCCCGTCGTCGGTGATGCACCCGCCGCGCAGGTCGAGCACCTTCAGCCGCTTCAGAACGCCCGACGCAACGATCTCGCTCACGCCAGCGTCGCCGAAGTCGGTGTAACGCATCGCGAGGTGCGTCAGTTTGGGCATGTTGGTCGCCCGGCAGACGGCGCGCAGCTCGCGCAGACGGATGTACGGCTTCGGGTCGTCCGGGGCGTGCGGCTGGAGCAAGAGGTGCGTCAGCTCGCCGAGCGACGAGTTGGCCGCGAGCTTGTCCATCGGGTATTTCTTCGCGTGGAACACCTGGAGTACCCGCAACTTGGGCATCGGCAGCACGAACAGCTTGTTCCCATCGACCTGGTGGGCGAGCAATCGAATTTCCTCGATGTGCGGCATCTGCTTGATGTAATGGAACGCGAGATCGCCGTCGGTGTGGCACTGGTCGGACTCGTCGAAGTCGTTTTCGAGCGGGTTGCCGAGGTGGAACACCCGCACCGCGGCGAAGTGCGGGAACTTCGCCAGCACGTGGTAGGCCACTTCGTAATGATCGACGCCCTTCGGCAGGTCGGGACCGGGGGCGTAGGTGCCGTCGGCGTACTCGGGGATGTCCTTGGCGTTCGACGGGTATTCATAGGCGTTCGTGTGAACGTGCAGCTTGCGGAGGAACCGCGCCTCCGCGGCGCGATTGAGGGCACGGCCGAACTCGACTCCGTAATTGGGCACTTCGAGTTCGCTCAGCCACCCGCGGCGGAAAGCGAATTTGATCTCCCGCGGGCGCCACTCGTTCTTCTTCGGCTTCGGCTGGTCCAGGAGGAACTCCGCGAGCGGGCCGAGCAATGCTTCCTTGTGCTTCTTGAACAGATCCTGTTCCTTGATCTTGAGTTTGGTGCGCTCGGCCTTCGACAGGTTCTCGTCTTCGAGGGCGATTTGCGTCTGCATGAACTCGCCTCGCGGGTCGTCGTGTTCGACGAGCCAGTCGGCGTACGCGCACCACCCGGCGTGGTCGTCGGGGTTCTCGGTGAGCGCCTTCTGGAACGCCCCCTCCTCGGACACTGCCGCGGTGGGCGTCGTCTCGACGTAGCCCTTCTTGAGCTTCTCCTTGACGAGCTTGTCCATTTCGGCCTGCGCCTCGCCGGCGGAGGCGAACGTCTTGCGCTGACGCTGCCCGGCCGCGCCGACCTTGCCGAACGTGACCTCGTAGTAGGTGTCCTTGACCTCGATGTTCCAGAACTTGTAGCTCTTGGCATCGCTGAACTGAAACGTCCGCATCGGGCGGTTCTCCGGAGGTTGGGGTTATTCAAAGTCACCCTGGCGCAGGTATTCGCGTGAATCGATTTCGGCCTGTGTGAGCGGGTTATTAACGACCGCGTTCACGCCCGCGGCGCGGAGCGCCGCCAACCCGGCCGCCGTGACCCCGTTGTACGAGAGGTCGAGGCGTTCGAGGTTTTTCGCATCCGGGCACGCGGCAAACAGCTTCGCCCCGTCGTCGGTAATGCACCCGTGACGCAGGTCGAGCCACTTGAGCCGTTTCAGGATGCCGGACGCGACAATCTCGCGCACCCCGTCATCGCCCATGTCCGAGAGCCGCAGTTGCAAGTGTGTGAGCTTCTTGAGGTGTTTGCCGCGGACCAGCACGCGGACCTGATTGAGTGGGATGTACGATTGGGCGGTCGCATCCCAACCCCGTTCCGGCCAGTGCGGGTGGAACTGGATGTGCGTCAGGTTGCCGAACGCGGAATTCGCGGCCAGCACATCGAGGGGATACTCGTACCGCGCGTTCGCGCCGCGCTGCATTCCGAGATGGTAGGCCCGCAACACGCGCAGCTTCTTCAGCTTTTTCGACGAGAAAAGCATCTGAAGGTCGCAACTGTTCGACAGCAGTCGCAGTTCCTCGGCTCGCGGCATCGAGAGGAGCAAGTGTTCGAGGCCGTCGAGGTGACTGTGACAGTCCGTCCAGCGGTCTTCGGGAGGTTCGTCTTCCTCGTCGCCGGTGCGGAACACTCGCACGCTCTCCAGACACGGCGAGCCGAGCAGTTCGAAATACCCGTAATGCTCACGGAACCCCGACGGCGTTGGAACGCGCGGTGTGCGCCCGTCATTATTCAGGCTAAGGTAGTGTTCGCTCTTCTGAATGCGCAATTCCCGGAGCAACCGCGCGGACGGTGACGAGGCGATCGCTTGTCCGAGTCCCACGGTGACGCACGCGGCGTCCAACTCCGTGAGGAACCCGCGGCGCCAGCGGTATACGACACCGGGACCCGGATCTTCGGGGTCTTTGTCGTGGTCAAGGGCGTACGCCGCGAGTTCGCCGAGCCAATCTCGCTCGTACTTCTTGAGGAGTGCCTTTTCCTTCTTTTTGAGCGCATCGCGTTCCTTCTTCGGCCTCCCCTCGTCCTCCAGGGCGATCTGAACCTGCATGAACTCGCCGCGGGGGTCGCCCTGCTCGACGAGGTAATCGGCGTAGGCGCACCACCCGGCGAGGTCGTCCGGGTTGTCACGCAACGCCGCTTCAAACGCTTCCGCTTCGCGCATGAGTTGCCCTCCGCCTACCGGTAGCCGAGCGGGACGCGCTCCAGTACGCCCGGCCCGAACGTGTCGTACAGCTTCAGCCTGTCCAGGTGAACGTACCCGATGTGGCACCCGCACGCGTCGTTCGTGCAGAGCCGCTCTTGCAGGCACGCGTCGAAGTCCGCGTCGTAAATGTTCCCGATCGGTTCCTTGATGAAGTGACACCGGCGAACGGTGCCGTCGCCATCGACCGAAATCACGCTCTGCCCCGCGCGGCAAGATTCGCCCAGGCTCGCGTGATAGGTGTTGTTCAGCGGGAATAGCGGGTCGATCCGCGTCAGGTCCGCGAGCATTTCGGGCGTGTAGTAATCAGAAGCCGAACCCCTCCCCAACCCCTCCCCCAAGGGGAGAGGGGCTAAAGCCAGAAGATCGCTCTCTTTCTCCCCCTTCCTTCTTAGGGAAGGGGGTTGGGGGGTTAGGTTCTTCGCGCCGCGCTTGTAGGCGTTCACCCAGAGGTACACTTCTGGCGGGAGATCGGCCCGCAGAGCCTCGATTTCGGCGAGGTGCTCCTTCAAGCCGACCACGCCGACGCTGAACCGCACCCCGCGAGCGAGCAGTTCGCGGCACTTCGCCAGAAACCGCTCCCGCGACGTTTCGGACGGGTGAAACGTACACCACAGCGCCAGTTTCGACTTGTCGCACGCCTCCACCCAGTCGAGTTTGCACGAAATGTTCGTCTGGATCGCGGCTTTGGTGACGTGCGGCATCCGCGTGAGCGTTGCCAGTGCGTGTTGATACCACGGTCGAACCAGCGCCTCGCCCCAGGGCGTGAACAGCACGCCAAGGGTGTTCGCGGTGCGCGTGCCGGCCCACCCGACGAACCGCTCCAGGCACGCACGGTCGTGCGCGAGCTGCTCCGGCGTGTCGGTGCGCTTGGCGAACGGGCAGTAGTCGCACGCGTAGTTGCAACTGGCCAGCGGCCCGCGATAGAGAATCGACAGGTTCATTTTTGTTCAGATTCCGAAAATTCTTACTTGACTTCTGTTCACTTTGGCTCATAATCCATTATGTTCGCCCGTACAGATGGCGAGAAGAACCACGGACCGAGTGTATCAGAGCGCTCCAGCCCGAGCGCGGTGGGCGCCCATTTGCGCCCGTCGAAGGCGAGCAAGCCGAGGTCCGCGAACAGTTTGAGGTCCGGGAAGTCGGCCGCGGGGTCGGTCTCGAACCGCGCTGCGTATCGTTCGACTTCCAGCCCTTCGGTGTGCAAGATCGATTGCAGTAAGTATCGTCGGCGCTGCTCCTCCGCGTCGAGGGCGAAGCCGTGTTCGGCGTGGGCCAGTTCGTCGCGCGTGCGGCCGAGGTAGTCGCTGATGATACCCTTCACACTCTTCGGCCGCACTGCGTAGTCGAGCGAGTAGTGCAACGCGCGCGTGTAGGACCGCGCGCCGCAGCCGAGGCCGACCATGCCGTCTTCCTGACAGCAATAGTGCGGGCGAACGGCGCGGCGTAAGCCCGTCGAGTCTTCTAACCTCGGCGGGCTTACGCCGCGCCGTTCGCCCAATCGGAACATCCGCATCGACACCTGCTCGTAGCCTTCGGCGAGCAGCACGGCGCGACCTTCGCGGTAGCACGCGAGGCGCGTGTCGTCCCACTCCTTGTGCGACCGACCGAGGCCAGTGAGCGGGCGTACGTAGAGCGGGTAGAGGTACAGTTCCTCCGGCGAATAGCGAAGCGCCTCGCGGAGCGAATAGAGCCACGTCGCGACCGTTTGGCCCGGCAGGCCGTAAATGAGGTCGATGTTCACGGTCGGGAAGTGGCTGTTCGCGAGCAGTGACAGTGCAGTGTCAACATCCACTCGCGACTGCGGGCGCCCGGAATTGGCGGCCTCGGATTCGATGAACGACTGCACGCCGATGCTGACCCGCTCGACCCCGCGGGTCTTCAGGAGCGCGGCTTTCGCCGGCGTGAGTGTGTCGGGCGAACACTCGACCGCGACCGGGAGGGATCGCGCCCCCATCACCTGCTCGGCGATGTCGAACAGTTCGCCAAGCTCGGATTCGTTCAGATAAGTCGGCGTTCCGCCACCGATCGCGAACCGGGCGAATGTCGCGTCCGGGATTGCCTCCCGCACTACCTCAGCCTGCCGGCGGAGTGCTTCGAGGTAAAACGTGACGAGATCGTCTTTCGGGTTGGCGGTGGTGAACAGGTTGCAGAACCCGCACCGCATCGTGCAGAACGGCACGTGCACATACAGGAACAGCCCACGTTGCGGTTCGTTCGCCCAAACCTCGCGCAAGGAGCGCGGGGCGAATGACCGGTACGCGGTCTTGTGCGGGTAGGCGTACACGTAGCCCGCGAACGGGCTTCCTGTGAGTACCGGGTGTAACTCGGTCGCGGTCATTCGCGCTCCAAAATGAACTCGGCATACGGCACGTCCCACACCACCGGATGCGCGAGCCGGTGACCGGTGTAGCCGTCCTCGCCGTAAGCGGTGCCGTGGTCCGAACACACGACGGCGAGCCACGGCCCGCGCTTTTGCAAATTCACAAACAGCCGCCCGAGCTGGCCATCCACGTATTCGAGGGCCGCGGCGTGTGACTCGATGGTATCGTCGGTCGCCCCCGGCAGGTAGAAGCGGTTCGGCTGGTGGATCGCGGACACGTTGAGGAACACGAACACCCGGCGGAACGCCGGGTGTTCGGCCACGCGCTTCAACACCAAATTCACCTGAAATTCGGTCGATCGCGGATCGGTGACGCCAAGTTCCGGCGCCCAGTGGCTCTCGTCGAACAGGCCCGGCAGCACGGTTCCCAGCGACGTGAGCTTGTTGAAGAACCCGACGCCGCCGACGCAGAGCGTGTGATACCCACGAGCCCGAAACCCCGCGACGATGTCAGGGGCATCGAACACCGCGGTTTCAGGTGTGGTGGTTTCACTACCGGGGAACTTCAGCGCAAACGGCCGTGGGTGCTTACCGGGTGCCGCCGGCGTGGGCAGAAACCCCGCGAAGAACGCCGCGTGCGCCGCGAGCGTGAAGCTGCCCGGCGTGTGCCGCTTCTCCCAGCCGTTCGGCAGGTGCGCGCCGAGGTTGGGCGTGCGCCCGGCGGCGAGAAGGCGCGCGGCCACGTCGTAGCGCAGCGTGTCGAGTGTGACGAACAGCACGTCGTGCGTGCCGACCAGGCGGGCCGCGTTCAGCATGAGTGAATGGTAGCGGACGGGTCGCCCCGCGCGTATGTCGGTGAGTTACTCGACCGCCGCCTTCCGCAGCGCCTCGTTCAGGAGCGCCAGGAGCGCGTCGTGAATCCGCCGGTCCGCGCCGACGATGGTCGCCGTGCGCGGGCCGCGGCCCGCGTCGAACGTCAGTTGCGTGACGACCGCGCCGGCCTCGCGCGCGACGAGCAACCCGGCCTCCACGTCGTGGTCCTTCGCGGTGAGGATCGTGCCGGCGCCGCCCGCCCCGGCCATGTGCGCCAGGATCAGCGCCACCGACCCGCTGTTGCGGAGCGCGGCGCCGTGCGAGACCAGTTCGCGGAACACGGCGGTCTGGCATTCGATGTCCAGCCCGCGCGCGGAGTAGTCAATGAGCTGGTGGTGCAGCGGGTTGGCGTCCTCGACCGGGGGCGTCTGTACCGTCGCGCGGTGTTCCAAGTCGTTCCGCTCGATCACGAACGCGCCGGCTCCGCGCTCGGCCCAGAAGATGCGCCCGCTCGCCGGGTGCGCCACCACGCCGTCGGTCGTCGTCCACGCCGAGCCGGTCCACTCCTGACACGCAATCGCGGTGCAGAACTCCGCGCGCCGACCGAGGAAGTTCCGCGTCCCGTCGAGCGGATCGACCAGGAACCGTTTCGCCCCCGCGGCCGGGGCGCTCGCGTCCGCGTCGCCGCCCTCCTCACCGTAGAACCGGTAACCCGGGTAGTGCGCGCTGAGCACCTTGCGAATCGCTTGCTCGATCTCCTCGTCCACCGCGCTCGTGATGTTGTGCTCGTCCTTGTGAACGGCGGTGAGGTGCGTCTCGAAGTGTTTCATCGCGATCGCGTTGGCGTCGAACGCGGCCTCGATCATCGCGCCGATGTGCCCGTGGTGCATCCCGCCGGGCAGCTTCCGCTTCACCACGCGGTCCCAGATCGGCTTCAGCACGGTGATGCGCGGGTTCACCTCGCCGCGGATCGCGCCGAAGTACCGCCACATCTCCCTCGTCAGGCTGCCGTAGTCGTCGAGCCACGCCCGCGGGCCGCCGGCGTGCGCGTTCGCCTTCGCCAGGAGTAAGCGAACGTACCGCGACTTCCGGTCGTCCTCGTCCAGTTGCACACGGCGCCCTTCGAGTGAGTCGCACACCGCGGCCTCATAGCGGGTGAGTACCTCGCGGCACTCGTCGTACCGGCGCTCGAACACGTCGATCGCGTGCGGCGTCTTGAACGACTCGCACAGCAAGTACCCCGCGATCATCCCGACCGACAGGTTCCGCCCGTGCTTCGGATGATAGAGCCAATCGTAGAACTTCAGGATCTCGTCGAGCGTGTCGCGGTAGCGGACCAGGCACGCCCGGAGCTGCTCGACCGGGATCGCCGGGATCGTGGAGACGAGCGCGTTGTCGTCGGCGAGCCGTTTCTCCTCGAAGAGAATCGGCAAAGCGCGGCCGGAGCGGTCGGTGAGTGACGGGCCGTGAATGTACACCGTCGAGCAGAAGTCGCCGTTGGCGAACCCGGTCTCGGCGTTCGTCTCTACGAAGTGCGCGTCTTCCAGGATCTGCGCGTAGGCGTCGCCGGAGGTGAACGTCTCCGACGGCCCGCGTTCGAGGACTGCCTCGCCGAGGTACGCCTTCCGCAGGTCGCCTTTTGCGTCGCGCAGGTAACCGGCGTAGGCCGACATCTCGCGCCGGGTGTCCGCACGCCCCGCGTCCGGTGCGGCGAGTTCCAGGCCCTTCATCCGGTCGTTGGCCGGATCGAACCGCACGACCCGCCAGATGTGGTTCGTCAGTTCGCCCGTCACGATCGCCGAGGCCATCTCGAACCGGTGCAGGTGCAGCCGTTCCAGCGCCGCGAAGTTCGCCCCGCGCCAGTAGACGTGCAAGCGGAACTTGAACCCGGTGGCTCGATCGTCGTCGAGCACCAGCTTGTCGAACCCGATCGGGTGCGGGTACGACCGGGCCGCGATCGCGCTCAGAGAGACCTCGTCGTCCAGGATCGATTGCACGACGGCCCGAACGAGCCGCTTGTCGGCGAACGCGGCGGTCGCCATCCGCAGCGACTCGATGTCGCCGACGGTGTGGGCGCGGAAGTAGGCGCGGAGGAGCTGTTTACCGGTTTCGAGCGACGGCCGAATGTAGAACGCCTCGACCCGCGGCGGCAGGTCGGGGAACCGCTCCGCGCGGGCGGAGAAGTAGTCGGCGATCGCGGCGCGGGTGGACAGGTGTGGGTCGAACGACACGGGCGGTGCCCTCACGCGGGAAGTGTGAGAGTAGTATCGGCCCGGGGGTACCGTTCGTCTGCGCGGGAGTGAGAAGTGCGATTCGCGTGGAGACGTGAGACCGACGGGATACAAAAAAGCGACGGGGCACAGCGCCACGGGCCGTCGCCCAATCAACCCGTGTCGTGTGCCCCGCCGGGTGATAGAGATGCAGTTGCTGTGCCGCCGGCGGATTTTTCTGGTTCCGGCGTTTGGTCCGCGAGCCAGTTGGCGAACGCGGTCAGTGCCGCGAAAAGCACCTCCGGGGCCGACGCCTTCGTCAGGTGCAGGTCGAACCCGGCCTCGGCGGTTCGCCGGCGGGCCGCGTCGTCGCTGACCCCGGTGAGCGCGACCAACAACACGCGCCGGGGCGCGGCCGCGGCGCGCAGCCGCGGGGCCAGTTCGCACCCGTCTATTCCCGGCATATGAACGTCCAGCACCCCCACGTCGAAGGCGCCGGCGGCCAGCGCCTCCTCCCCGCCGTAGCACACGCGCACCGTCGCCCCGCACAAGCGGAGCAGCTCGGCGAGCGAGTCGGCCGCGTCGCGGTTGTCGTCAACGACAAGCACGCGGAGTGAGAGGGGGACCGGGAGCATCAGAGAATCACCTTCGTCGGCCGTCCGCGGCGCGATTTGACAAAGGGCGGATACCCGGCCACAGGGAGTTGTGTCGGGGGAAACCGAAGTGTGCTATGCAATCGGCGTACCCGCGGCCGAATGAGAACCGAGAGCCGGGTCGGGGAGTTTTTCCGAAAGGTTTTGGTGCGGCCGACGAATAACTTCAGATGGGGAAGGTCTGTGTGGAGGACCGGCGCGTGTAATCGTCTCGAAAAATCGGGCCACTCGTCACTTCGCCCGAGCGCACGCTGAGTACGATTTGAACGGCAGACGGTTCGGACAATCCGACACCCGAAGCTCGTGGCGGGACTCGCGCCCGCCGTTCGTCCGTTTCGCCTCCACCATCGCCATCACACCCGGACGGGGCACCACACGGTGCTGCCGCACGCCCCCTCATGCCCGATCCACGACCGCTCCGCATTCTCGTCGTTGACGACCACCCCGACACCGCGGAGGCGACCGCGCAACTGCTCGCCCTGCACGGGCACAACACCCGCGCGGTGCAGTCGTGCGCGGAGGCCCGCGCGGCCGTCGGCGGGGCCGAACCGTTCGTCCCGGACGTGGTGGTTCTGGACGTGCGCCTGCCCGACGGCGACGGGTTCACCCTGGCCGGCGAGTTGTGCCGTGCACTGTCGGCGCGCCCGCGGCTGATCGTCCACACCGGGTACCCGGGGCTCGAAGTGCGGTGCCGCGCCGCGGGGATCGATCATTGCCTGTTGAAGCCCGCCGATCCGGCCGTGCTGGCGGAGCTGGTGGCGAAGGGTGCGAAACAGTGAACCGCCACGCGGTCAGGCGGGCCGGGACGACTGCACGAGATCCCACTTGTTGCCGTACAGGTCCGCGAACACCACCACCTGTCCGTAGGCTTCGCGACGCGGTACCTCGAGGAACGTGACCCCGCGAGCGACGAGATTGGCGTACTCGCGCTCGAAGTCGTCGGTGCGGAGAAACAGGAACACACGCCCGCCGGTCTGGTTCCCGATCTGTGCCACCTGCTCCGGGGTCGCGGCGCGGGCCAAGAGCAACCCGGTTCCGCCGCCGGGCGGCGCAACCACGACCCACCGCTTCCCGTCACCGAGCGGCGTGTCCTCGACCAGTTCGAATCGTAATTGCTGCGTGAAGTAGTCGAGCGCCTCGTCGTAGTCGCGGACGAGGAACGTAACGTGTTCGAGGGTCGTACCCATGCGACATACTGTACCAGAAACGGGCCGGGCCGCGCTTCCGAGCGCGGCCCGGCAACCTCAATCAACACTTTCCGTCACCCGCTCACTTTTCCTCGGCCATCGGCGAAATCTTCACCGCGAGCGGCTCGACCCAGTGCTTGTGGTCGGCGTCGTAGTACAGGTAGCCGCGGCTGGCTGGCCCGCGGTACGTGCCCGGTACGTCGCACACCAGGTCCACCGTCAATTCGATCTTCTGGTTCGGGGCCAGCTCGCGCCAGTACAGAACCAGCTCGCGCCCGCGGATCTCGAAGTACGCGATCGACTTGTTCTCCCGCAGGACGGTGAGCTGCTTCATGTCGGTGGGCACCTTCATGCCCGCGGGGATGCCGATGATCGCCACCGCCATCCCGTGGCCCTTATCGACCTTGTTCTCGAACGTCACGTGCAAGGGGACCGTGTCGCCCTCGGCGGCTTCCGTCTTCGTGAGCTTGGTCGCGATTCGCACCGCGCACTTCTCGGCGCTCTCCGGCTTCACCGTGGTGTAGGTGTAACTGAGCGCGAACGGGTACGCGTGCTTCGCGGTGGTCTTGATCTCGACGTCCGTCGTCGCCCCGGCCTTGAAGATCGTTTCGGGGTTCGCGATGTCCAGCCCGATCACCTCCACGTCCTGTTGGGTGAACGGCCGCACCGCAACCGGCTTCCCGCCGACGAGGACCGTGATCTCGCCGCTCTCGGGCGGGTGCGCGGACTTCTTGGCGAACAGCGACAGCGCCTTGAGCGCGAGAATCGTGGACTGAGTTGAGCCGAACCCGCCGTATCCGCCGCGCTGCTGGCTGATCCACTTCGTCGCGTCCTTCACGACGGTCCCGTACTTCGGGTCGTTCGCCCGCAGCCACCCGAGTAGCGCCAGCGCCGTCGTTTCGATCTCCAGATCGCGCCCGCCGGACCGGGTGATGCTCGTCACCGCGCCGATCACCGCGCCGTTCTTGGTGTGCTTGTCCTTCAGCCGGTCGAGCAGTTGGTGAGCGGTCTGCCGGTCGCCGCGCATGAGCAGCACGTTGGCGGTGAGGGCCACGAAGTACGCGTCCTTGCCGCCAGCGGAGTCGGCGTTGGTCGCTTCGGCCTTCAGCGCCTGGATCTCCTTGGCGAGGTCCAGTTTCTCCGTATCCTCCGGGTCGCTCTCGACCAGCGCCCACACAATGTAGGCGTTGGTCGTGTGGTTCGGCGCGCCGCCGAACCGGTCGAGCGCCCGCGGGTTCCGCTTGAACCCGCCCTGCCCGTCGCGCCGCGACATCAGGAACGCCTGGGTCCGCTTGATGAGTTCCGGGTCAACCGGGTGGACCCGGGCCATGTCCTTGAACTGCAAGAGGCCGTACGCGGTGAGCGCCTCGTGCTGCTGGTCGGCGGCGCCGAACCACTCGAACCCCTGCCGGGCCTTCAGCGGCGTATCGGGGCACTCGAACGACACGAGCTTGGCGTACCCGCGGTCGAGCAACTCCTTCGCGCGCCGCGCGGCCTCGGGGTTGGCCTGATTGGACTGCTGCATGTAATCGAGGATCATCGCGTTGGGGTAGTTCGAGGTCGAGGTCTGCTCGAAGCACCCGCTCGGCTCGCGCAAGAGGCCGTCGAGTCCCTTCACGAGGTCGGACATCGAGGTCGGGTACACTTCGAGCCGCACCCGGAGCGACCCGGGGACCACGTCCGGCAGTTTGACGGTGCCGGTGGCCCGCGTCTCGATCGTGTCGCTGAACGACCCGACCCCGGGGAACCCGTCCGGCACGACCCGGATCGTGCGCAGGATCGTGTCCTTGTCCGCGCCGCTCGTGCCGGTCACGCCCACGCCGGCGTCGCCGCTCAGCTTGTCGGCCCGCAGCCGAACCACCTTGCGGCCCTTGCCGTTGGCGCCGAGGTCGAGGAACTCCGGCACCGCGCCCTCGGGCCGCAGCCCGATCGGCGCCACCGCGAACGTCACCTTCCGCGCGTCGTCGCTGTCGTTGGTCACGCGAATCGGCGCGTCGATCACGTCGGTGTGCGAGATTTCGATCGGCAACTTCGGGTCGAGACTGAACGGCTGGCGGGCCTCGATGGTCTTCGTGACGGCACCGATGCGCCCGTCGAGCGTGTGCCCGGCGACGAGCACCTGGTAGCGGGCGATGTCGTCCGAAAGCTGAAACTCGACGGCGAGTTTGCCGTTCTCCGGCAGCACCAGAACCGGGTGCCAGAACACGGTTTCGGTGAAGTCGGCGCGAACCTCGCCCAGCGCTGAGTCGCGCTGGTGGGCGTACTCGCGAACGACGAACGGCACCGCGGGGGGAATGGCCGGCGCTCCGAAGCCGGGTCCACCGGGTCCGAAGCCGCCGGCGCCAGGAGGAACACCACCCAATCCAGGACCGCCACCGGGGAAGCCGCCCGGGCCGGGCCGGCCGCCCAGGGCGCCGGCCGCGCCCACGGGGCCACCAGGACCGCCAGGGATGGGGCGCCCGCCGGCCGCGGACTTGCCGCCCTTGCCGCTCCCAGGCCCCTTGGCCATCTGATCCTTTTGCCGCCCGTCGGCCGGGCGGCCCTTCGCGCCGGCGATCTTCATCGCGTCGTCGAACTTCCCGCCGTCGCCCTTCGCGGGCATCGCATCGGGCCGCGGCGCGCCGGTCGCGCCGGGACGCACGGGCATGGCCTTCGGCGGGGCCGGGGCCTTCGCGCCGGCGTCGAAGTTGGCTTCCGCGGCGGCCATCGGCACGGGCGCATCAACCGGCATTGCCCCACCCATCGGGGCCATCGGCATGGGCGCGCCGCGCCCGCCCTTCCGCGCGGCCGGAGCCTCGTCGCGCTCGGCCGCGGCCATCGCCGTATCCTTCTGCTTGGTCTGGTCGCGGTCGAGCTTCGCCCACGCGGCCTCGGCCTCCGGGGTCGTCCACGTCCACATCACCCCGCCCACCGTCAACCCGGCGACCGCGAACAGCGCGATCGTGCCCAGAACGAACGGCCCCCGCGCGCCGCCGGGGCGCGACGCGGACAGAGCCGTGCCACCGATCCCCAGCGCACAGAGGGCGATCGCCAGCGCCGGCAGCCCCCACGTCGGCGGATAGGTCGGGCGCGTCTCGTAGCGGTGAACCTCGGCCGCAGCACTCGTGAACTGGTTCGCGGCCTCGGTCGCTGCGGACTGGGCCGCGGCGAGCCGCTGCGCGGGCGCGGGATCAACGTGCCGGGCGTTCCACTCGGTCTGCGCGGTGGCGCGGGCCAGCGCCGCTTGCTCCAGTTTCGGCTGAAACTCCGCGCTCACGCGCTGTTCTTCGAGCTTGTACAGCGCGAACGGCGCGCTCGTGCGCTGACCGTGCGCGACGAGCATCTTGTCCACGTCCGGCTTGTCCGCGGGGTTGGCCGGGTCGGCGTTCTGCTCAGCGAACCGGCGCCAGCCCTGCGTGCCGAGCAACAGGTCGAGCGCGACGCCCGCCTTCGGGTGATCGGTCAAGAGGAAGTCGGCGTGTTCGAGTTCCGCCGGGTGCTTCACTTCGCCCGACAGGAGGAAGTGCGTCGGCAGGAGACGGTCGGTCTTGTTGTCGGCCATCGTGATAACGCTGCGGTTCACGACGCCGACCATCAGCACCGCGGGCACCGGTTGCTCGCGCTCGTTGAACGCGGACAGTTCGAGCCGGACCCGACCGGCGGGAGTGTAGCGGTCCTTGTCCGGGTTCGCGTTCAGGATGAGCACCTGATCCGGCTTGCGGAAGACGAGGCGCTCGGCCTTCGGGACGAGCTGCGCGCGCCCCGCACCGTCGGCCTTCGGCTCCTCGAACACGGTGACCCGCGTCACCCCGCCGGCGGTGTCGTCGCCCTTCAGGGCCACGTCGATCGGTGTCCCCGCGGTCACGTCGAGTTTCTGGTGCGCGACGAGGCGCCCGCGGGCGTACGCGCCCACATGGAGTGTCTTGGTGCCCATGCCCACTTGCAGCCGGACGCGGATCGCGGCGGCCTTTTCCGTCACCGCGTCGAGCGCCGTGACCGCCACGCCATCCGGTTTCGCAACCGGGAGCGGGAACCCGGACGGCGTGGGTTCGGTGATGCCGGTGGGCGAGGTGATCTTGAGGAAGTACTTCTTGCCCGGTTCGGGCTTCAGCGAGAAGATGCCGTGCCCGCGGTTGACGCCGGGGTTCTCGGCGTCGGTTAGCGTCGCCACATCTGTGATCGTATTCGTGCCGTCGGTGATGTGGCCCTTCAGGTCCGCGGGCTTACCGATCGGCGTCTTCACCATGAAGTACACGCGGCCCGAAACGCCGTCGATCATGTCGCCGCCTTCGGGGAAGAACTCGACCTTCAGCGTCTTCGTCACGAGCGGAATCGGCCGCACGATCGGTTCGGCGTCGCTGCCGTCCTGAATGTTCAGCGCGAGCGTCGCACTCGGCGTGCTGTCCTTCGCGGCCTTCTCGAAGATGTCGGCCGGGAGCTTGAACCGCACGTCGAGAATCGCCTTCGTGGCGCCGCGCTCGTCCGCGGGCCGGATGGTGAACGCAGTCGCGGGGAGCTTGTAAAACTCGCGCCCGTCAACGGAGGCGACGACGGTGGCCTTCGCGTCCTTCATCGGGCCGCCCGCGGTGCGCGAGACCTCGATCCGCGCCTGAACGGTGTCGCCGGGGCCGTAGCTCTTGCCGTCGAACTCCAGTTTCTTCTCGAACGTATCCGGCACGTAGCGGTTGACGATGAACTTACGCGTTTCGAGCAACAGCTCGCGCCCAGTGGCCGGATCGACCTCGTACAGGTCGAGTTTGTACTCGCCGCCGGCGGCTTCCGCCGGGAGCGAATACTCGCCGACGCCGATCCCGCGGAGCGGGCGCTTGTCCGGCCCCAGTACCGGCTGCATGTTGTGCAGCAAGCGGCCGTTGCCCTCGTCCAGCGGAGTCACCGCGTCGCCGGGATCGCGCAGCCGGAACCGCAAGTGCTGGTCATGGGCCGGCGGTTGAAGGCTGGTGCGGTCGAGCGTGAGCGAGCGGAACCGGATCGTTTCGCCCGGCTTGTAGAGCGGCTTGTCGGTCGCGAGGTGCGTCACGTACACCGGGCGCGCCAGCGGGATGCGTTCTTCCAAAACACCCTTGCGGTCGTCGTCGGTCAGGGCGGAAACGTGCAGGAACAGGTCCGTACCCGGCTTCACCTTCGCCCAGAAGTCGAGCGGAAGCGTGAGCGTGGTGGCCGCCCCGGTGGGCCGTTCGATCGGTTCTGTGAGCAGCGCCTTGCCCGCGGAGTCTTTCACCACGAGTTCGAGCTTCTTCGGCGTGATCGGTGCCCCGTGCCGGTTGAGCGTTTCGACCGTCCAGCTATTGGGCGCGCCGGGCTGAACGTGCGCCGGGCCGGTGAGCCGAACGGCGAAATCCTTGTCCTCCAACATCTTGCGCGCGTTGGCGATCGCGTCCTGGAACCCCTTCGTCAGCTCCTGTTCGGCCGCCTGGGCCTTGTCGAGGTTGGCCCGCGCCGCGTCCTGCGCGGCCTTGTGGTCCGTCGTCAGCTTCGCGAGTTCGGCTTGGGTCTTGTCGCGGGCGGCCTGCTTTTCCTTCGCGTCGCGCGATTTGTCGTACCAGTTGTACGCCTGCCGCGCCGCGGGTAGCGCCAGCAGGACCACCACGACGGCGGAAATGATCCGCCAGCGGAGCCAGAAGCCGAGGGCCGGACCATCGGGTTCGGGTCGCTGGCCGGGTGAGGGGTCGTTCGTGTCGCGCATGGGAGGTTCTCCCGCGAGGCGGTGAAGAGGGTCGCGAGCGTGAAGTGACCGCGGCGCCGGTTGCGCCGGTCGTGATCCTTGCCCATCCGACGAGCGACGGGAACCGACCGTTTGGCCCACGTTACGAAAAAACCGCCGCAATCGTGGAGCATGCGGGCCGCGTGCTCTTATTTAGAAGCACGCGGCCCGCGTGCTCCACGACAAAACTGGTCCGACTGTACCGACCCGCCGTGCCAAGTACGGGAGAAAAACACGCAAATCGGGTCGGCAATCCGCGTATGATGGAGTAGCTTCCTCCGGTTGAGTTTTCCGCCCGCGGCTCGCGTCAGGAGGTCTGTTTTGTCGAAGCAGGAGCAGCCCATGTTCGACCCGGCCGAAGACCCCGCCGCGCCCCCGCCCGCGGCCGGGCGCAGCGGGGCGCGCAAGAAACCCCGCCGTCCGGCCGCCTCGATCCTCCCCGAAGACGGCTCCAGCCTCTTCCTCGGCTGGGACGGCACCGACCACCGCCCCACGCTCGGGTTCCGCGCCACCGCGACCGATGCCGCCGACCGCAAACCGCTCACCTACGGCGGCGACGGTCACTTACTCACGGTCGCCCCCACCGGCGCCGGCAAGGGCGTCGGCGCGATCATCCCGGCGCTCTTGACGTATCCCGGTTCGATCATCGTCACCGACATCAAGGGCGAGAACTACCAGGTTACCGCGCGCCGCCGGCGTGAGATGGGCCACCAGGTCGTTGTGCTCGACCCGTTCGGCCTCGTCACGTCGAAGGACCGGGCCGACCGGCTGAATCCGTTCGACCTGTTCGGCGTGCCCGGATCGGACCTGGAGTCGGACGCGGAGATGCTCGCGGCGCAACTGGCCGTCGGGCACGAGTTCAGCACCGACCGCTACTGGGAGGACACCGGGCGCGGGCTGGTGTCGGGGCTGATCGCCGACGTGGCAACCAGTTCCGTACCGGAGAAGCGGAACCTCGTGACGCTCCGCGAGTTGCTCTACAACGACGACCTCGATTACACGCTCGCCGTCGCGCTCGACACACGCAAGAAGAGTATGTCGCCGCTCGCGCGGGACGAGTTCGTTGCGTACCTCGCGGCCCCGTCCGACAAGACGCGCCCGTGTATCCGCACCACCGCGACGACGTTCGTCAAGTGCCTCGGCAGCACCGCGGTGTCGCGCAGCCTCGAACGCTCGACGTTCGAGCTGAACGACCTGCTTCACAACAAGCCGATGACGGTGTACCTCGTACTCCCGCCGGAGAAGTTGCACAGCCACCGGGCGCTGTTGCGGCTGTGGGTGGTCACGCTCCTGACGGTCGTGATGCGCCGGACGCGGCTGCCGAAGATCCGCACGCT
>CAZBXY010000059.1:0-30523 GCA_964495365.1 uncultured Frigoriglobus sp.
GGAGGCCGCAGCGCGGTTGCGGCTGATGCTCGACGCCGCGCGGCGCGTCAAGGAGAGCGTCGCGCGGGTCGGGCGCGACATGACCGAGGCGCCGACCTCCGGGGCTGCCCAGCCGCTCGCGGGCAAGCGCATACTGGTGATCGAGTCGGACGAGCGATTACGGCGGCAGATTCATCTGCAACTGGGCCGCTTGGGTGCGACCGCCGAAACGGCCGGGACCGGGGCCGACGGGATCGCGATGGCCGCCGGCGGCGCCTACGACGCGATCTTCCAGGAGGTGAAGCCGCCGGACCTGGGCGGGTACGACACGTACCGGCGCCTGCGGGCCGCGTGCCCGGGCGCCCCGGTGGCGCTGACGACCGGGTTCGGGTACGACCTGGCGCACTCGATCGTGAAGGCCCGGGCCGACGGGATGCGGCACACGCTGTTCAAGCCGTTCCGCCAGGAGCAGATCGTCCGCGCCGTCCTGGAGGGCGACAAGCCGCCCAGTTCCGCGGGGTGAGCCCACGCTACGCCCCGACCATTTCCAACTGCTGCCGAATCGATTCTTCGGGAGCAAACCGCGTCGAGAAATGCGTCTCCCGCTCGGACAGGTACTCCGCTTCAGTCACATGCCCGTTTGAATCCGGCTTGAACGCTCGCGTTGCCCAAGGGCTCGCCGCGTTCGCTCCCAACTGGGTAGCTTGCTCCCAGGCTTCTTTACTTCGTTCTCTGTTTCCTTGCAGCAACCAACTCACGGCAGCAATTTCAAACGCAAATGCCATGTAAGCTCGCATGTCCTGGTGGGTCTGTTGTGTGGCGGGAAGTTTCTGGAAAGTGTTCCACGCCTCCTTAACGGACGCGAGCAGTTCATCGAACCTCCGTTGGCGATCCTCACCGGATGCTGCGGTGAATTGACGGTAACCGACGAGCGCCGCAGTGGTGTAGGTAACCGGATGTGGGAGTTGGTCAAGTCGGTAACGGACGCATTCCCGTGCTTCGGTTACGCGGCCTTGGCTCAGTAAATTCAGCGGAGTCGCCGCTGAGATGAAGGCAAGTTGAACAGCCCCTGAAGCATACCGAAGTGCGGTCGCGAAAAAGAGCGCCGCGGCCCGATAATCGGGCAACCGGTCACACAATTCGGCCCTCAGCAATGCCAGCGCGGTCGCATCGAGAACGTAAGGATGCTCCTGCAAAATCGCGATCGCTTCTCGTGGCTTGTGTGCCAACCAAAGCGAATGCAGGGTTCGCCGGATGCTCGCCGCGTATCCCGGCGCGGCCCGGAGCTTCACGTCCTTCTGGAACTGCGGCAGCAGCCCGCGGATGTTCTTCGGCAGTGCCCCGGCGTCGATCTTCTGCGCCAACTCTTGTGCTTTCTGGTAGTCGCCGCCCTTGTAGTATTGCGTCGCCGCCAGGAACCGCAGGAACTGCTTCTCGCCCCCGCCGTGACGAACCTTCATTTCGCGTTCGAGGATCGCCCCGGCCTCAGCGTACTTCTGCCGCGCGAGCGCGGTATCGCCCACACCGAGGGCCACCAGACCTTCGGCTGCCGCGCGGGTGGCGGTATCACTCGTGCTCGTTACAGAGGGATTCATTACGGCTTTGTTCTCTTCTTTCGCTTGCCTTTTCGCTTGCGCCGCTTCTTGTAGACGTAGTGCAGGTAACTGTGAACGATATCCCCTTGCGGGTGCGAAAACGTCGTGACGCCGGCGAACCCGGCTCGGTTGTGCGTCAGCACCTGAGCCTTCTTCTGGTTCAACCGCGACCGCGATTGCGAACCGTTCGCGTCCGCTCGGATACCGCTACTCTCGGCCTGAATCCACCGCTTCAACCCGCGCACCCGGACCACGTAATCCCCGCCGCTACCGATCGGGAGAACTTGAAGAATTTCACTGCGAGCCAGGTCGCAGAGCAACAGCGCCATGACCGCGATCGCCGCCTGCTCGGTAATGTCTTGTGGCGGAACGGTGATATTCCACTGAACGGCCAAATCGCCCGCGTAACTCGCAAGGCCGGCCCACCCGATCTCGCGGTGTTCCTGACTTGCAGTTTCGCTACCGGGTCGGGGCAACCAGTTCACCTCTACTGCCCTACTCATCGTACCAGCCGGAAGGGCCGTTGGGTCAATACTCAGTCGGATGATTGTCGAAGTCGCACATTGCACGAGCAGTGCCTCGCCGCATCGCGGATGCGCGGTCGGCAGGGTCGCGAGTTCGAGAACGTGCCCGTTCGGCATGGGGCGACCTGGACAGAAAGCGGAACGCAAAACTCCGAGATTGTATCGCCCTTCGCCTTTCCCGTACTCACGACATTTTCAGAACCACTCGCGGCCCGCGGCGGGTAGGATGTGCCCCGGGTTCGCCCCTCACGGCCTCATTTCCCTCGGGAGTACGACCATGACTCACCGCCTCCTGCGCCCCGCGCGCCGGCTCGGGTTCCTCTCCGCACTCGCCGGCGCGGTCGCGCTCGTCGGGGCCGCGGCGCCCAGCTCGCGCGCCGGCGACTGGCCCCAGTGGCGCGGGCCCAACCGCGACGCCCGCGCCGCCGACTTCAAGGCCCCCAAGACGTGGCCCAAGGAACTCACCCAGAAGTGGAAGGTCACCGTCGGCGACGGCGTCGCCACGCCCGCGCTCGTCGGCGACAAGCTCTACGTGTTCAGCCGCGAGGGCGGGGCCGAGATCACCCGGTGCCTGAACGCCGAGACCGGCAAGGAACTGTGGAAGGACAAGTACGACACCGCGTTCAGCGGCAAGGGCGACACGGGTTACCAGGGGCCCCGCGCCTCGCCGGCGGTCACCGGCGGCATGGTGGTCACGTTCGGCGTCAACGGCACGCTCTCGTGCCTCAAGGCGGATTCCGGCGAGAAGGTGTGGCGGGTCGAAACGGGCACCTTCCCGCGGTTCCACACGTCATCGTCGCCGGTCGTCGCGGACAAGACCGTCGTCGTTCAGGTGGGCAGCGAAATGGCCGGCGGCATCACCGCCTACGACCTCGCCACCGGCGACATCAAGTGGAAGTGGACCGACGAGGGCGCGTCCTACGCGTCGCCGGTGCTGATGACCGTCGGCACCACAAAAGCGGTCGTCGCGGAGACCGACAAGAGCATCGTCGCGCTGGGGATTCAGGACGGCAAGGAGGTGTGGAAGACGCCGTTCCCGCTCGCGGGCAAAGGGCCGCCCAACTACAACGCGTCCACGCCGATGATCGACGGGCAGACGGTCTACTTCTCCGGGATCGGGCGCGGCACCAAGGCCGTGAAGATCGAGAAGAAGGGCGACGGCTACGCAGCCAAGGAACTGTGGAACAACAAGGAGAGTTCCGCCCTCTACAACTCGCCGGTGCTGAAGAACGGCCACATCTACGGGCTGACGAACAACGACACCCTGTTCTGCGTGAACGCGACGACCGGCAAGACCGCCTGGACGCAATCGACCGCCGGGCGCAAGGGGTACGGCAACGTGGTGGACGCCGGGTCGGTACTGTTGGCCCAGACCGCTTCGGTCGGGGCGAAGCTGCTGGTACTCGAGCCGACCGAGAAGGAGTACACGGAACTGGCCGCGTACAAGGTGTCGGACACGGAGGTGTACGCCTACCCGATCGCCACCGGCAACCGGATCTACATCAAGGACAAGAATTCGGTCATCCTGTACACGGTGGAGTGAGGCCATCAGAATCCCGGGGTTAGAACCCCCGGGCTATTGGACGGTGACCCCTTCGGGGTCCAGATGAGGCGCGGTTTGGGTGTGGCCCTGAAGGGGCCACCGTGTAATAGCCCGGGGTTTCAACCCCCGGAAAGGGGTGGCGAGTTGGCAATCTTTGGCAATCTTTGACGAAACGCTGGAAAAACAAGGGGTTGGTCAAAGATTGCCAACTGGCAATCTTTGGCAATCTTTGGCAATCTTTGGCAATCTTTGGCAATCTTTCGTGATTTCAAGGCTTTTCGCGCTGTGAGGCACTCGTCGTGATCGTCACCGACTCCGTTGCCGACATCGCCACGCCCACCGGGCCGATGCGGACGTACTTCTACGCCCCGCACGACCCGCACCGGCAGGAGAAGCGGCCGGGTGTCGTGCTGTATTCCGAAATCTTCCAGCAGACTCCGCCCGTGCGGCGGCTGGCTGTCACCTTCGCCGGCCTCGGTTATCTGGTCGCGGTGCCGGAGGTGTACCACGCTCACGAGCCGGCGGGCTGCGTTCTCGGATACGACGACGCCGGGAAGAACCGCGGCAACGCCCTCAAGCAGATCATCGCCATGTCGGACTTCGACGCCGACGCCCGCGCGGTCGTCGATGCCCTCCAGAAACACCCCGGGTGCAGCGGCCGCATCGGCGCGGTCGGGATCTGCCTCGGCGGGCACCTCGCGTTCCGCGCGGCGCTCTTGCCGGAAGTCCGCGCGACCGCGTGCTGCTACCCCACCGACCTCCACAGCGGTACGCTCGGCAACGGCGGCAACGCCGACTCGCTCGCGCGGGCGCGGGACGTTCGCGGCGAACTGCTGATGGTGTGGGGCCGGCAAGACCCGCACATCCCGACCGCGGGGCGCCGGGCGATCTACGAGGCGCTCGACGCGGCCGGGGCGTGGTTCACCTGGCACGAGTTCAACGCCGCGCACGCGTTCCTGCGCGACGAGGGCGAGCGGTACGACCCGGCCGCCGCGCGGTTCGTCGTCGGACTGGTCGCCGACCTGTTCACCCGTTGCCTGTAAATGCGGCCTGCCAGTAATTGAGGCGTCTCACAAAGCCGCAAGCGGCCCATTCTCCGCTTTCACTGGGTCCGAAAGAATGCTATCGTTCCAACCGTAATACTCCGTGAGTCACCGAGCCAAAACCGGCCCGCGGCTCCCGGTGAAGCCGGGTGCCGCGAACGGTCGATGAGAACCTGATGGGGCGGACCGGTTGGCCGTTCGTCCCGGCCCGAAAGTTGAACGAGGGCGCAAATGCGCCGCTGGCACCTACTGAACCGCTTGTTGCGCGCCCCGGCCCCGCGCGCCGGGGACCGGTGCGTTCTGGTCGTAGAAGAACTGGAGGCCCGCGAGGTTCTCACGCCCGTCGTCTTCGCGCCGACCTTCTTCGTCCCGCGAACGTTTGAAAACGGCGCGTTCACGTTCACCAGCAGCACCAGCTCGGCCTTTTTCGCGTCCGACGTGGACAACACCGGGCAGCCGTACACGGCCGCCCTGACCGCCACGAACGGCACAATCAGCCTGGACGAATCACTGGCGTCGAGCTTCGGCCTGACGGTCGCCAACAACGGCACCGCGACCGTCACCCTCGGCGGCCAACTCAACGACATCAACTCGTTCCTGTCGGTCGGCTTCGACTACAACCCGACCGCGTTCTACAGCGGCGAGGCGACGGTCGGGATGAGCGTGACCGACCCGGCCACCAGCGAGAACGGGTCCGACTCGGTTCTGGTGCAGGTGTCGCCGGTCGCGTCGCCCGCGAGCCTGTCGGTGGTGTCGGGCGAAATCGGGGCACTCTCGGCCCCGTTCGTGATCCCACCGGGCTTCGTGTCGGTGACCGGGTGGCCCGACGCCGACGGCTCGGAAACGGCCACGATCACGTTCTCGCTCGACGCCCCCGACCCGTCGCTGTTCGCGCTCTCCGCCGGCGGGGTTCCGCTCGCGCCCGTCGAACCGGGGCTGTGGCAGATCACCGCCACCAGTCAGGCAGAACTGCAAGCGCTCCTCGATTCGCTCGTCCTCACCCCGCCGCCCGGCTTCACCGGCAGCGCGTTTTTGGCGGTGTTCGGCACCATCCGGGACACCGCGGACTTCCCGTCGCTGGAATCGAGCGAGTCGGACACGGCCGACCTGGGGTTCGGCGAACTGGACCTGCGGTTCTTTATCGGCGCAACGGTGGCGCTGCCGCCGGTGTCGGGGCCCGAGGGCGGGACGCTCGACCTGGGCGGTCAGTTCGTCGCGTCCGACCCGGACGAGCAACCGGGCGACTCGCACGTGCTGACGTTTTCGGTGCCCGCGGGCACGTTCACGTTCAATAGCGCGGCGCTCGTGGAAGGGATGACCGCCAACAGTATCGCCGGATCCGACGGCAGCACGACGATCACGCTCGCCGGCGATCTCGCGGCGATCAACCTGTTCCTCGCCGCCTCCGGGAGCCTGCTGTACGAGGCGCCCGACGCGAACTTCTCCGGCGCGGTGCCGCTGGCGGTCACCCTCGCGAACCTCCCGAACGGCCCGTCCGGGGGCGAGGCCCCGGGCAAGTTCTTCGGCGGCACGGACCTGACGTTCGCCCCGGTCGCCAGCCCCGTGTTCCCGACCGCGACCGACGCGGTGACCGACCAGGACACGCCGGTCGCGATCACGATCGGCCTCTCGGCGCTGCCGACGGACCCGTCCGAGTCGGTGCTGGTACTCATCGAGAACGTACCGGCCGGCGCGTCGTTCAACCGCGGCACGGACCTCGGCGGCGGAACGTGGGCGCTCTCACCGGCGGACCTGGACGGGCTGGTGTTCACCCCGCCGCCCGGCGCGATTGGAACGTATCTGCTCATCGTGAAGGCGATCGTGACCGACTCCGAGCCGGAACTCGAACTGTCGGACATCGCGACCGCAATCGCCCCGTTCGTCGTGATCGTCAACCCGGTAGGCGCGCCGCCCCCACCGACCCCCACCGACGACCCCGACCCGACCACCCCGGACCCGACCGACCCGGCGCCGCAGCCGAACCTGTTCCTCGACATCGACTTCGACGACGAGGACGACATTTCGGCCGACCCCATTAACGAAGACGTTACGCCGGACGCGACCGGCACCGAGGTGAGTGCTGACACCGGGGACGACGAGACCGACCGGCCCGACGAAATGGAAGAGCGCCCGCCGGTGCTGCTGGAGGCGTTCGGGGCGTCGATCCCGCTGGGCCCGGTGTTCGGGCCGACCGAGACCCGCGTCGGGTTCTCCCCGCCGGGGCTGGGGTCGCTGTTCGCGCAACCGGAAGTGCCGCTGCCGACCTACGGAGGCAACGAGAAGCACCCGCTGCCGCCGGTGCTGCCACTCGACCAGTCGTCGCCGGTCGCCGGGTTCACCGAGTCCGGCGGCGACAGCTTCGCGCTCATCGACAAGCTGTACCGCGACGGCGCCGCGCAGCGGATCGACCTCCCGCCGGCGGAAGCCGCCACCGCAACTCCGGCGCGGGCCACCGCGGGCACAAAGAATCAGACCGTTGCCGTGCCGGCGCCCGGCGCGGCGCCGGGGCCGGAAGCCGAACCGGCCGACGAGGAATGGCGCCTGTGGGTGGCCGGCACCGCAATCGTCAGCGCGGTGGCCGCGTGGGCGTGGCTGTCGCGCTCGCCCAACGGGGTACTGGCCCGCATCATCCGCCGGCTCTTTCACCCCGCCCGCCGCCCGGCCCCAACGGAAGCGTGTTAATCGCCATCGCTCTCCGTGCGGGTGGCGCCGAAGCCTTGTTGGGGCCTCTTTCTTGTGGCACAGGCTTTCTAGCCTGTGTGCCGTTGAGCTATCTGGAACACAGGCTGGAAAGCCTGTGCCACGAATACACCAACCGCGAATTTCGACACCGCACAAGCCCACGAAATATGCACCGCCGAGGACCGCATGAACCCGACACCCGCGCCGAACCCCAATAACACCGACGAGACCGCCCTCAGCGCGCAGGCCCGCACGCCCCCGCTCGGGGCGGCGAGCGAGGCCACCGCCGACGGCGCCGCCACCGACGTGACCGTCATCAAGGCCGCGCCGTCGGCGACGACCGTCGCGGACGTGGAGGGCAGCAGTTTCGGCAAGTACGAGTTGCTCGGCGAGATCGCACGCGGCGGGATGGGTGTCGTGTACCGCGCCCGGCAGCACGGCCTCGACCGGTTCGTCGCACTGAAGATGATCCTGGGCACCGGGATCAGCCACGAGACCGCGATGCGGTTCCTCCAGGAGGCCCGCGCCGCCGCAGCGCTCGATCACCCGAACGTGGTGCCGATTTACGACATCGGCGAGATCGGCGACCGCCCGTACTTCACGATGGCGCTCATCGACGGCCCGAACCTGCGCGGGCACGTCGAGGCAATGGGCACGGTGCCGATCCCGACCGCGGTGAGCCTGTTCGCGCAGACCGTCGCCGGCGTGGCCCACGCGCACCAGCACGGCATCATCCACCGCGACCTCAAGCCCGCCAACGTGCTGATCGACAAGGACGGGCGCCCGCGGGTGACCGACTTCGGGCTGGCGAAGCGCGCGACCACCGAATCGCAACTGACCGTGACCGGGCAGGTGGTGGGCACGCCGAGTTACATGGCCCCGGAGCAGGCCCGCGAGAGCAAGGACGCCGGCCCGCCGGCCGACGTGTACGCGCTGGGCGCGATCCTCTACTTCCTGCTCACGGGGCGCCCGCCGTTCGTCGGCGACAGCATCACCGACCTGCTCATCAAGGTGGTGACCGAGACCGTCGTTCCGCCGAGCCAGTTACGGCCCGACGTGCCGGCCGAACTCGAAGCGCTGTGCCTACGGTGCCTCGCCAAGACCCCGGCCGAGCGGTTCCCGAACGCCGACGCGCTGGCCGAGGCGCTGGCCCCGATCGCCGATCGGTACCTGACCGCGTCGGCCGGCCTCACGCCGTCGCTCGGGCGGATGGGGTCGCGGCCCTCGACGCCCGCGGTCGGTACGGTGCCTGACCTCATGCCGACGACCAACTCCGGCCCGGTGTTGACCAACGCACCGTCGTTCGGCGCGGCGTCGCTCACCGGGTCGCCGCCGACCGCACCGTCGGCGCCGAAGGCGAACAACCGGCCGCTCGTGATCGGCCTGGTGGCCGCGGCGGTCGTTCTGGTCGGCGTGATCGGCTTCCTCGCGACGCGCGGCAAGAAGGACGAGGTCGCCAAGCAAGACCCGCCGCCCGCGGCCGGGCAGCCGGAACAGAAACAACCGGCCCCGGCGCCGGTCCCGCCCACGATCGTCAAGGGGCCGGAGATCGTCAAGCCGCCCGAACTCGCCAAGGGACCGAAGATCGTCAAGGGACCGGAGATTGTACCTCTCCCGGGCGGCAAAAAGGACGGTGACAAGACGTGGGCGGCCCCAAGCCGCGCCGACTTCGGGTTGAAGGTCGATGTCTCGGCGCCGGCCGCCCGGAAGGACACGGACGGCGTGATTCGCATGTCGGCCGGCAGCCCGATGACGATTCACCTGAAAGCGGACAAGGACTGTCGCGTGAAGGTGTTGGTGATCGACCCGACCGGCAGCACGACGCAACTGTTCCCCAACGACGACGACCCGGATGACCGGCTCGTGGCCGGCAAGGAAAGGACCGTGCCCGGGAACGACAAGTACATCCTCGAAACGAACGCGACCGAGGGCACGGGGTTGGAGCGCCTGCGGGTGTTCGCGACGACCGGCGAGATGCCGTCGTTCCCGCCGGGGGCGAAGGTCGGCCGGTTCTCGGTGTTCGCTGGGGCCGACGGCGACCGCGTGGCCTCCACGATCCGCGGGGTCACGATCAAGAAGGCCGCTGCCCCCGGCCCGGCGGGTGAGATCGCCGAGGCCGAGATCCGGTTCCATGTTCAGAAGTAACAGTGGGCAGCGTGCAGTGAGCAGTGGGCAGAAGAGATGAGGATCGAGAGCAAGACTACGAGTCAGAAGACGAGTAGGAACCAGAGCAAGAGAACGAGAAGGAGAGCGGCGTCCGCGGGCCTGTCCTGCTCGTACTCTTCATCCGGCTCCTACTCGTAGTCTTGCTCTCAATCTTTATTCCTGTCTTCTGATCTTTGCCCACTGCCCACTATCCACTGCCTACTGCGGAGACGCGCATGTTCCCCACGGCGATCGTGCTCGTCGCCCTTGCGGCCCCGCCCGCGACGCCCGCCGAGGCGTTCCGCAAGGCCGAGGAACTGTACGCCGCGGACAAGTTCGGCGAAGCGGAACCGCTGTTCCGGGCCGCGCTCGCCTCCGACGAGCCGTTCCTGAAGCGCCGCGCCTACACCCGGTTGATGAACCTCTACGTGCGGTCCGGGCGCCCGGACAAGGCGGTTCAGCTCGCCGAGCCGTACCGCGCGTGGCTGAAAGAGGTCCGCGACCCGGAGGGACTCGCGGCCCTCGACCTGCTCACCGGCGAGTGCCTGCACGAACTCGGCTACGCGGCCCAGGCCGACAAGCACCTCGTCGCAGCGCTCGGCGCCGACCCGCCGCTACCACTCGACCGCCGGCTGGAAGCACTCCGACTCCGCGCCGAGGTCGCGCTTCACCGCAAGGACGCGGCCGAAAAAGAACGCTGGGCCGAACTGGAGAAGGCCGCCGCGACCGCGACCGAACGGGCCGTTCAGCAGAACGACACCGCGGTCCGCGTCCAGGCCGGGCGCTACCTCGCCGAAGCCCTCTTCCGCCGCGGCGACACCGACGCGGCCCTCGCCGCGCTCGCCGGGTTCCCCGAACTCCACGACAAACTCGACGACCCGCTCGGCCGGCGCGACACGCAGCGGCAGCGGGCGAAGCTGCTCGTGGCGAAGGGCAAGTACACCGACGCGGCCCCGCTGTTCAAAGAAGCGCTCGAACTCCACCGCAAGCACCAACCGAAACGCCGGCTCGTCGCCGGCGACATCCTCGCGGAGTGGTCGGTGGCCGCGCTGACGCAAAGTTCGACCGCGGTCGGCCGCGCCGAGGCCGCCAGGCTCCGCGCCGAGGCCGCGGTCGAGTACCGCTCAGCGCTCGACAGCCCGGACGACAACCCGGACGCCGGCGGGCCGCTCGCGGCGCTCGTCCGGCTCCAGGCGCTGACTCGCTCGGCCAAGCAGTTCACCGAGGCGCTCCACGTGGCCGTGACCGACGGCGAGCGGTGGTCGAACGACCCGCTCGTGGACGGGCGGCTGAAGTCCGATCGTGGTGGGCTGGAACTGATGACTGCGGCGTACAAGACCGCGCGGGCCTCGCTGGCGAAGGCGCTGGCGGACCTCGACGCGGCCGACCCGCCGAACCTGCGGGCGCTGCCGAAGGTGCTCATCAATCTCGCAACGGCCGAACTCGCGCTCGACGCACCGGAAAAGGCCGACTCGCTGCTCGCCCGCGTCACCGACCTGTACCGCAAGCACAACCTGACGCCCGACCCGGTGCGGGTCGAGTGCGACTACCTCACCGGCGCTTCAGCCGCAAGGCGCGGGGACTACGCGCGGGCGATGGCCCACTTCCGCGCCGGGCTGGCGCTGAGCGAAACGGTCGGCCGCGCCGCCGACCCGGTGCGGTTCAACCTGTGGCTCAACGTCGCGCTCATCCACAAGGACCAGGGCGACCCGGGGCCGGCGCTGGAGGCGCTGAAGAAGGCGTCCGACGTGCTGACCGGGTTCACCGAACCCGACGACATCAGTGTTGCCCTCATCGATGCGGTGCGGGCCGACCTGCACATCTCGCAGGGGCAAGTGGCTTCGGCGCTGGCGCTCGTGCCGAACCTCGAAGCCGCCTGCGCGCGGTACGGCACCCGCTCCGGGTATTTGTGGGCCACGGCCAAGCACGTCCGCGCGCTCGACCTGCTCGTCCGCAAGGACGTGCCCGCCGCGGGAGTCATCTGGGCCGAACTCGCCGACGCACAGCGGAAGGAGAAGAACGGGTTGTTGGCCCGCACGCTCAATTGCCTCGGTGTGTGCGCCGAGCTGAGCGGCAGGGACTCCGACGCCGCCAAGCTCTTTGAAGAGGCGCGGGCGTTTCAGGTCGAGCGCCCACGGGGTTCGGCCGTCACGCGCGGGATCACGCTCTGGCGGCTCGCGGTCCTGGCCGACAGGGCCGGCAAGAAGTCCGAGGCCAAGAAGCTGCTCACCGAGGTGTTCGACGTGGCCGACCGGGCGCGGCTGAACACGTTCGGCGAGGCGGCCCAGCGGGCGAAGTTCTTTGCCAACTTCGCGCCCGCGTTCGAGCAACTCGTCGCGTGGTGCGCCCGCGACGGCGACGGCGAGGGGCTGCTCCGCGCCGCGGTGCGGAGCCGCAGCCGGACGCTCATCGACCAGATGCTCGCGGCCGGCATCGACCCGCGCGACCGGCTCACCGGGCCGGAGGGCGCGGCGCTCGTGGCGCGCGAGGCCCAGGCCCGGCGCGCGGTGTCGCTACTCCGAGCGCGGGTCATGTTCCTCCCGGCCGAAGCGGAAAGTACCCCGGAGGCGAAGAAGCTGCTCGCCGAACTCGAAGCCGCGCAAAAGGAGTACGCCGCCGCGTGGTTCGAGATCACCAACGCCGACCCGCTCACCCGCGTGCTGACCGATCCCGCGTTCGGCGAGGCCGCGCTTACGCAGGTGCGGAAGGCGGCACACGACGCCGGCGGGGTGCTGTTGACCTACGTGGTCGGGCGCGACGAGAGCTTCGCCGTGCTGTGTACCGACCCGTCCGCGGCGCCGCAGGTGTTCAAGCTGTCGGTCGCGCGGGCCGCGACCGATGTCGGCGACCTCCCGCCCGGCGACGCGACGGCGCGGGCCGGGTTCCGCGGGGTCACGATCAAGCCGACCGGCCCGCAACCGGCGCGCCCGGCGCCCGGTCCGGTCGAGGTCGTCGCGCTCACCGACCTCGTGACGGCGCGACTCGTGAGTCAGTATTTGCGGAACGTCGCGGATCCGTCGTTCAGCCCGACGCGCGGGATCAATCTCGTTTCGCGCACGCCCGGGGTGACGAAGCCGTCGGCCCCGGAGGTACTCGGCGAGGCGATCCTACCAGCGGCCCTGCGCGACAAGATCCGCGCCGCAAATGCGAAACGGGTCGTGCTGATCCCCGACGGCGCGCTGCACAAATTGCCGTTCGAGTGCCTGCTGCTCGCCGCGCCCGGCGGCCCGAAGTACGCGCTGGACGAGCTGCCGCCGGTGTGTTACGCGCCGTCGATCCCGGCGCTGGCCGTGGTGCTGAACCGGCAGCGGGCGCTCGGCGGCGCGGCATCGCTCCTCACGGTGGGCGATCCGGCGTATCCCGAAACGGGCGCGGGCGCCGCGGCGCTGCCGCGGTTGCCGTTCACCTCCGTCGAGAGCAAGAAGGTACGAGAGACATTCCCGGCCGCTGGCGTCACGGCGCTGGAAGGTACCGACGCGACCGAGGCGCGTGTCGCCGCAGCGATCCCGGGCAAGCGGTTCGTTCACCTCGCGGCCCACGGTTTCGCCGACGAGCAGTTCGGCAGCGCATTCGCCGCGATCGCACTGACCCCGCCCCGTGGGACCGCCGACCCGTCGAACGACGGCTACCTGACGCTCCACGAGATCACACGGTTGAAGCTCGCGGGGTGCGAACTGACCGTGCTGAGCGCGTGCGTGACGAACGTCGGCCCACAACAGCAGTTCGAGGCGGGCGTGACGCTGGCCGGCGCGTTCCTCGGTGCCGGGTCGCGCGGGGTGATGGCGAGTTGCTGGTCGGTCGATGACCGGGCGACGGCCGAGCTGATGGGCACGTTCTTCGGCGCGATCCGCCCGGCAACCGGTAAGGCCCCGGGGCACGCGGACGCGCTGAAGGCGGCCCGCGCCGCGGTCCGCGGCAAGCCCGGGTGGGAGGCCCCGTTCTACTGGGCCCCGTTCGTCTACGTTGGCCCGCCGGAGTAGCTCAAGTAAGGCGGCTCGCGCGGTTCCGCAAGAGGTGGTCGATCAGCACCAGTGCGACCATCGCCTCGCCCATCGGCACGAACCGCGGCAGCAGGCACGGGTCGTGCCGGCCCTTCACCAGAATCTCCGTCGGCTCGCCGGCGCGCGTCACCGTGCGCTGCGCGCGGGGGATGCTGCTCGTCGGCTTGATCGCCACCCGGCACACGATCGGCATCCCGCTGGAGATGCCGCCGAGCATCCCGCCGTGCCGGTTGGATTCGGTGCGGATCGAAGAACCGAACCCCCCGGCCCCCTTCCCTAAGAAGGAAGGGGGTGACGGCGCGGTGTCACCTCCTGCGGCTCCTTCAACGTGATCGAGTTCCATAGGTTTTTCTCCCCCTTCCTTCTTAGGGAAGGGGGTCGGGGGGTTCGGTTCTTCGCGCTTCACGAACACGTCGTTACACGCGCTGCCGCGCATGTTCGCCACCGCGAAGCCCGCCCCGTACTCGAACCCGAGGACCGCCGGCAGCGACAGGAGCGCCTTGCCCAGGTCGGCCTTCAGCTTGTCGAACACCGGTTCGCCCAGCCCCGGCGGAACGCCCGTCGCGACCAGTTCGCACACGCCGCCGATCGAGTCGCGGTCCAGGCGGACGGAATCGATTAGACCGATCATGCGGGCCGCGACTTCTGGTACGGGGCACCGCACCGCGGTCGCTTCCACCTGTTCCAGCGTCACCGCGGCGGGGTCGGGAACCTCCGCGATCACGGCGCCGACCTGTTTCACGTACCCCAGAACGTGAACCCCCTCGCGGGCGAGCAGCTTCTTCGCCACCGCGCCGGCCGCGACCCTACACACGGTCTCCCGCGCGCTCGACCGCCCGCCGCCGCGGTAGTCGCGGAACCCGTATTTGGCGTCGAACGTGTAGTCCGCGTGCCCGGGCCGGTACTTGTCTTTAATGTCGCCGTAGTCGCCGCTCCGCTGGTCGCCGTTGCGGAACAACAGCCCGATCGGGGTGCCGTCGGTCTTCCCCTCGAACACGCCCGACCAGATTTCCGGCACATCCGCTTCGTCGCGCTGCGTCGTCAGCTTGCTCTGCCCGGGCCGGCGCCTTGCGAGGTCCGGGAGGAGGTCTTCGACCGACAGGTCCAGCCCGGCCGGGCACCCGTCGATGATGCACAGGTAGCCCGGCCCGTGGCTGACGCCCGACGTGGTGACCCGGAACAACTTACCAAATGTGTTGCCTGCCATGCCGTGATTGTAGCGTGAGGGCCGGTGTTTGAGTGGAGCCGGGCATCCGGCGCGGGTAGAGTAATACCGGATCGTGGGGCGATCGATCGGTGGTCGGGTCAGCGCGGGAAAACAAGTGAATGGAGTTTCAAAGGACGCCAAAGGACGCCAAAGGACGCCAAAGAGCGCCACCTGGCGCTCTTGGACCAAACCCTAGAAATCCTGGGGTTTCGTGCGAAGTGCGCCTAAGAGCGCCAACGACTACACCCGTCCACTAAACTAGACAATTGTGCGCATTGCGTGAGGCGAAGACCGCGCGTTTTTGCCCGCCGATTGATTCGCTCGTCCCGACTTCACCACAACCAACCAATGCGCTCCCAGAGGTAACCGACGATGCGCCTCGCGTTCGCCGCCGTGATCCTGTTCGGTACCGCCCTGGTTTCCGCTCAGCCGCCCAAAGACCCGCCCAAAGACGCCCCGAAGAAGGACGAGAAGAAGGGCGCCCCCAAAGACCCGGACGAGCCGCCGCCGAAGGACGTCGGCAAGCGGTACGGCGTGGCCCCGCGGGTGAAGGCGTACCCCGCGGGCACCCCGAAGGAGGCGCTGCGGTCGGCGATCGCGGCGATCGACCGGGGCGATTACACCTACCTCGCCGGGCAGTTGCTCGACCCGAAGTTCGTGGACGGCGCCGTCGTGGAACGGGGCCTGACGTTTGAAAAGCAGACCGCGGCCGAACTGACGCAGCTCCGCGAGTTCCAGCGGGCCAACCCGGAGCAGGTGTCCGACGACGACCGCGTCCCGCGCGACCCGGGCGCGTTCGCGGCCCTGGTCACCCTCCGCGCCCGCGATCGCGCGTTCCAGCAACTGGCCCGCGACCTCGGCCAGCGCCTGAGGGACGACCCCCAACTGGTCAAGGACATGCGCCGCGTGGCCCGCGACGGATCGTTCGCCGACGCCGACCCGGCCGCGACCGCCACGCACCCCGACCTCAAGGGCCGGTCCCTGTACTTCAAGAGGTACGGCGAGCGCTGGTTCATCGAGAACCGCAACTCCTCCGAGGAACCGAAGCCGTAGAGGACAGAGGACAGAGCCACAGACAAGACAGCCACGAATGAACACAGAAAGCACGGATCAGTCAGAAGACGGAGTTAAGCTCTGTTCTCTGTCTGATCCGTGTCATCTGTGCTAATCTGTGGCTCTGTCCTCTGTCCTCTGTCCTCTGTCCTCTTCTTCCTATGATCGACCTCCGCAGTGACACCGTAACCCGGCCGACGCCCGTGATGCTCGCGGCGATGAGCGCCGCGGCCGTCGGCGACGACGTGTTCGGCGAGGACCCGACGGTCAACGAGCTGGAACGGCGCACCGCGGCGCTGTTCGGCCTCGAAGCCGGGCTGTTCGTCCCCAGCGGGACCATGGCCAACCAGATCGCGGTGCGCGTCCACTGCCGCCCGCAGGACGAAATCCTCCTCGAATCGACCAGTCACATTTACTTGTGGGAAGCGGGCGGCGCCGCGGCGCTCAGCGGCGTGACCTGTCGCACCCTCGACGGCCGCTACGGCCACCTCGGCGACAGCGACTTTGCGAACAAGATCCGGCCGGACGACGTACACGCGGTCCGCACGCGGCTGGTGGCGCTGGAGGTGACCCACAACCGCGGCGGCGGAACCGTGATGTCGCCGGACGCGATCAACGGCATTTCGCGCTGGGCGCGGCGCCACGGGCTGGCGATGCACCTCGACGGCGCGCGGGTCTGGAACGCGATCGTGAAGACCGGCGCCCCGGCGCAGAAGTGGGGCGACATGTTCGACACGGTCGCGGTGTGTTTCAGCAAAGGATTGGGGGCGCCGGTGGGGTCGATGTTGCTCGGCCCGCGCGACCTGATCGCGCACGGCCGGCGCATCCGCAAGCTGTTCGGCGGGGCGATGCGCCAGGCGGGCTACCTCGCCGCCGCGTGCAACTACGCGCTGGACCACCACATCGACCGGCTCGCGGAGGACCACGAGAACGCGCAAATCATCGCGAAGGCGGTCGAAGACGTGCCGGGCTTCGAGTTGGCGCCGCCGGAGGTGGAAACGAATTTGGTGTGGTTCGAGGTCGGCTCCCGACACGGCGACGCGAAGAAAGTGGCCGAACGGCTACAGGCCGCCGGCGTGCTAGTCGCCCCACTCGAAGAGCGGGTGATCCGGGTCGCCACACACCTTGACGTGTCGCGCAAAGAGTGCATGAGGGCGGCCGAAGCGATCCTCGCGCTGGCCCGTTAGAGCGCGGGAATGCTCTCTTCTGTAGCCGGGGTCAATGACCCCGGCTACAGAAGACAAAGACTCAGTCCCCACCGCCGTATTCCGGTTCGTCGAATCCGTCGTCGTCAGCGGCCCGCTTGGGCCAGGTGATGCGGAACGGGGTCGGGTCCGAGACCGACACCGGCTCGTCGTGAGCCTCCGCGCACACGGCGCACCCGACCGCCTCGGTCGCGCGGGCCGGGATCAGCCGCAGCCGCACCGGCAGCGGGTCGGCGCCCGGCCGGTCCACCGACACCGTCACCTCCTGGGCCTCGGTGAGCAGGAACCCGACCGGAACGACGACATGCAGTTCGCCATGTTCGACAGTGGTCATCGCCTTCGCCTCCAGACATGAACGACCGGAAGAGGACCATCGGCCGGGGCCGACAGGGGCTTCAACCCGCACCGAACGCGGTGGGGTAGTGGACAGTGAAGGGCCAGGAGAGGTGGCCCGCCGCGAGTCCGTCGGCGAGCTATCCGCTGAGGATAACGTCTTCCGGCCGGATGTCAAAGGAACGTTTGGAAGAATCCGTGAGCGGGCGACGAGGGGCGGTTGGTACTGCGCGGGTCGGGCCGCGGGCTTGAGGAAATCCGACGGGACTACTTTAGCGCGTGTTGGTCGGCGCGCCGGATGTGCCGGTGGAAAAAGATGTGCCTTTGCCCTGCCGGGGTGCGGGTCGGTCCGCGTGGAGAAAGTGGGGGAATTGGTGTGTAGTGGGCAGAGAACAGAAGATAACCGGAGTCTTGTGCCGCGGAGCGGCTGAAGGCAGAAACACTGCCCACTGCCCACTGCCCGCCGCTCACTGGTCCCCGTCCTCGTCCTTGTCCGGTTTGGGCTTGTCGCCGCCCGGCTTCTTCGTGCCCGTCTGGATCTGGGTCGCGGCCGATTCGTCGGCCGTGAGGGTCACGGTCACCTTGTCGCCCACCTTCAGGTCGGCCAACTTCCCTTCCTTCTCGCCGATCAGCACCTTCGCGCCGGGCGCGAGCTTCACCACGCGCTCGGCCTTCTCCGTGCCGAGCGTGACGGCGGCCGTATCGATCTGCTTGATAACCCCGGTGAAGGTCGCCCCGGCCACGGTCACCTCGGTCGCCTCACGCGGTTGACCGTCCTTCGCGGCCACGAGGGCGAACGTCGCGAACGCGCCCTTCTGAATGGCGTCGAACTTCGCCTCCTTGCCGTCCACGACGATCTTGGCGTCGGTGGTGAGCTTCACCACCACCTCCTTGCCGCCGCCCTCGCTCTTGATGGTCACCGTGACGGTGCGGGTGGCCGGATCCAGTGATGCGACCTTCCCGCCGAACTTACCCGGCTTCTTCTCGCCGTCCGGTGCGGGCTTGGGTTTCTCGCCGTCGCCGGGCTTCGTCCCGCCGGCGACCGTCAGCACTGATTTCTCGTTGGCGGTCAGCGTGATAACCACCTTGTCGCCGGCCTTGAGGTCGGCGGGCTTGGCGGCCTTCCCGTTCACGGTCACCTGCGTGCCCGCGGTGATCGCGAACGATTGCGGTTTCTTTTCGCTTTCCAGAACGATGGTCGTCGTGTCGGCTTGCTTGATGATGCCGCTGACCGTGGACCCGGTGATGTGAACCTCGGTCGCGGTGGGCTGGACGCCCTCCTTGCCGGGCGCCAGCACCAGCGCCGCAGTGGAATTCTTCGGCACGTCGGCCAGTTTCGCGTCCTTGCCGTCGATGAACACCTTCGCGTCCTTCGCCACCGGGAACAGTTTCTCGACGATGCCGTTATCGCCCTTGAAGGCGATCATGATCGCGTGTTCCTTCGTGTCCACGCCGGCGACCCGCCCGCCGACCTTGCCGGGCTTCTTCTCGCCGTCCGGCGCGGGCTTGGGTTTGTCGCCGTCGGGGTTGGCGGGCTTGGGCTTCTCGCCGTCGGGTTTCGCGGCCGGCTTGGGCTTTTCGCCGTCGGGCTTGACCGCGGGCTTCGCGCCGGCGGGTTTCTTGTCGTCGGCAGGAATCGCGTACAGCCCGAACCCGCCGCCGGTCAGCGCGACCACGGTCGCGACGGCGCACAGCGCTTTCAGTTTGAGCAGCGTCATGGAACGCAGAACCTCGTGAGTAAGTGCGAGTACGGTCGGCGAAACGAGTGCGGTTCCGGTAGCGACTTCCGCGGCCGATGCCGCGAGCGCCGGCGGAACGGCCGCGTGGAGCGCATCGGCAGTAAGCAGCGTGCCGAGCGCGGCGGCCGGGACGACCATCCCGCGGCGCGTGAGCCGGTCGCGGAGCATCTCGCGGGCGCGGGCCAGCCGGCTCGACACGGTCCCTTCCGGCAGCCCGAGGCGCTCCGCGACCTCGGTCTTGTTCAGGCCTTGCAGCGCGCAGAGTACGAGCGGCGTGCGGTATTTCTCCGGCAGCGCGTTCAGTTGCTCGTCAATCACCGGCAGCAGGTCGGGTTCGTCGGCCGCTGGCGCGCGGTTTTGCGCCTCGATCGCGTAGGCGCGTTCGACCTGCTGCCGGCGAACCTCGCGCCCGCGGGCCTTCATCGCGGTGCGGGTTGCCACTCCATAGAGCCACGGCGCAAGCCGGTCCGGTGGTCGCACCCGGTCGGCCTTCTTCGCCAGAACGAGGAACGTGGCCTGAAAGGCGTCATCGGCCGCGTGCGAATCGCGCAGTACGCGCCGGCACACGCCCAGCACCATCGGCCCGTGCCGGCGGACGAGCGAACCGAACGCCTCCTGGTCGCGCTGTTGCCGGTAGCGCGTGAGCAACTCGCCGTCGCCGCCCGCGGCATCGCGGACGCGATCGAACGTTTTGCGCACGGCTTCAAGTGGGGCCAGGGCCATCAGGGGTCTCCGTCGGCCGTCTGATATGTAATGCCACGAACCGGCGGTGCGGGTCCGGGATTTTTCGTGCAATTCTCAAGTCTACCAGAACAGCGGACCGCGGTGGTACAATCCGGGTGTCGCGGTCGTGTCTCAGTTTGAAATGCTGGCCCCGCGTGAGTTGCGAAAGAGCCGTTGAGTTTCGAGTAGTTGGTTGGGCTGGTGGACCGTGGCGGAACTAGCTAAGAGGGACTCGCCCGAGAATCCATTACGAGGAGATCGCATGACGGGCACGCGCTTTACGCTGGTCGGGGTGCTCGCCGTGGCGCTTACTACCCCCGCTATGGGCCAGGAGGGCGGATTTCAGGCTCCCATCAACGCCGGCCCCGTCATCCCCATTCCGACCGGGCAAGCCGGGCAAACGGGGTTCTACACGTCTTCTGAGTTCGTGTTCGAAAGGCCGCGAGCCCTGGGGCGAACTCTGCCGCGAACCCCTCCCGACCTGTCACCCCTCACGGCCGGCGGGTTCGGATCGTTCTGCGCGAGGGGGTTACCGCGACCGGCGGAACCGATCCGGCCCGCACAGCAACTCTACCGGCAACTCCTTGTCCTCAGTGAGCCATTCCGACCCGCCGCGGAAGAATCGTCCGCACAGAATATCCTGCTTGGCGGCGTTATGAATCGCTGATGGGTCGGTTCACTTCTGCAAGAAGTAGACCGCAGCAAAAGTCGCCAAACTGAGACACGCCGGCCGCTCGACGCGGGTTGACGCACTTCGGCACTGCGTTCCCGGTCACTCCGGCTCCGTGATTTCCTGCCAGATGTTGGCCTGGAGCAACCACGCGGTTCCACTTTTCCGGTCCAACCGGAAGGCTATCCAGTCCGTCTTGCTCGCGATCATCGTGAGATCGAAGTCCCCAGCCGGCACCTTCCCGAATTCGGCCAGCGGCTCGAACGTGTCGCCCTTGAGGTGCCAGGTCGCCCCGGTGCCGGTGTGGAACCGGACCGCGTGTAACTGGTCACCGACCACGATGTGCCGCAGCGCGCACCCCACGCCGGGCGGTTTGGCCGCGGGCGCGCCCGGTGCGGGCGCCGGCTCCTTCACCGGGTTCCATTTCCCCTTGGTGAGCAGCCAACACGACCCGGTCGCGCGGTCGATGCGGACCGCCAGGAGCACTCCCGCGGGGATGATGGTGATGTCGTAGTCGCCGGCCGGCGGCGCCGCGACCTCCTCCAGTTTCTCCCACCGACCGTTGAGAACCTTCCACGACTCCCCGTTCGCCGGCTTGAACCGGATCCCGTGGTACTTGTTGTCGTGAGTCACCACCCGCAGTTCGTACCCCTTGCCGACCGCGGGCTTTTCGTCGGCTCCCGCGCGCTCGACACCGATCAGCCAACCGGCCAGGACAACAACCACAACACAGGCACGCATAACAATCTCCTCGACAGGCGTTACGAAACTGAGACGGGTGAGAAATCCCGTTCGAGCGTACCCGTCGGCACCAGCGGCTTCAACGAGGTCCCTGTTGAGTCGTTACGCGAGCGCAGGTGAATTCTCGACGGCGCCCGCGGTTCGGGTACAATCGGCGTTATGAAGTACGTCATCGTCATCCCCGACGGGTGTGCGGACGAGCCGGTCGCGGAACTCGGCGGCCTCACCCCACTTCAGGCCGCGAAGCTGCCCAACATGGACCGCGTCGCCAAAGCCGGCGTGTGCGGGCTGTCGAACAACGTCCCGCCGTCGCTGACGCCGGCGTCGGACGTCGCGACGCTGTCGCTGTTCGGCTACGACCCGCTGAAGTATTACACCGGCCGCGCGCCGCTCGAAACCGCGGCGATGGGCATTCACCTCGGTCCCAACGACTGGGCCATCCGCTGCAACCTCGTTCACGTCCCCGACGGGCACATGCGGGACTTCACCGCGGGGCACATTTCGAGCGAAGACGGCGCACCACTCATCAAGGCCCTTCAACACGAACTCGGTGGGCGCGAGGTCGCCGGCGGGACGCTCGAATTTCACGCGGGCGTGCAGTACCGCAACATCCTCGTGTGGCGCGGGCACTCCGCCGGCTCGATTCTGGAAGGAACGACCACACAGGCCCCGCACGACATCCCGGACAAGCCGGTCGCGGACTATCTGCCGCAAGGGCCGGGCGCGGAGATGCTCGTTTCGCTGATGGAAGCGAGCAAACCGATCCTCGCGGCACACCCGGCCACGCAGAAGCGGATCGCGGAGGGTAAGAAGCCCGCGACGCAGGTCTGGCTCTGGGGGCAGGGCAAGGCGCCGCGAATGCAGCCGTTCGCGGAGGTGTACGGCGGTCGCGGGGCGATCATTTCGGCTGTCGATCTGGTCCGCGGAGTGGGCGTGCTGCTCGGCTGGCACCGGATCGACGTGCCCGGCGCAACCGGCTACCTCGACACGAATTACGCCAACAAGGGCAAGTACGCGATCGAGGCACTGGGCGCCTTCGATCTCGTTTGCGTGCATGTGGAAGCCCCGGACGAGGCATCGCACGAGGGCCGGGCGGACGAGAAGGTGAAGGCGCTCGAACGCATGGACGAACACATCGTCGGCCCGCTGCTCGACGCCCTCCCCCGCTACAAGGAGTATCGCGTGCTGATCGAACCGGACCACCGCACGACGCTCCGCACCCGCGCGCACGCTCACGGGGCGGTCGCGTTCGCGGCGTGCGGCACCGACATCGCGCCCGACGCGGCCGACCGCTACGACGAACCCACCGCCGCGAGTACCGGACTGAGCTTCGACCCCGGCTGGCAGTTGATGAAGTGGTGGTTGGGAAAATAGCGCGGAGTGCGGAGTTAGAACCGATAACCTCACACCATTCCGGTGTTCGGAGACGGGTATGAAGCGCCTCGTTGTCACGGCTGTGGCGGTGTTCGTCTTTCACTCCGCGCTCCGCGCTCCGCATTCCGCGCTGGCTCAGGAGAAGGAGAAGCAGAAGACGCTGACCATCCGCTGGTACGGGCAGTCGTTCTTCCAGGTCGAGGACAGCGCCGGGCGCAAGTTCGCCTTCGACCCGCACGCGATCCCGGCGTTCGGGCGCGTGCCGGTGAAGGCCGACTTCGTCATCGTCAGCCACACCCACGACGACCACGCGGTCATCGAGATGATCGACACCGGTAAGAAGGACGGACGCATTGCCGAGAGCGACGTGTACCGCGGCGTGGTCCTGGCCAAGACCGGCAAGCAGGAGTGGAAGACCATCGACGACAAGCGCGGCAACATCAAGATCCGCAACGTCGCCACCTACCACGACACCCTCAACGGGATGCAGCGCGGCAAGAACAGCATCTTCGTCGTGGAAGTCGATGGCCTCGTCATCTGTCACCTCGGCGACCTCGGCCACGAACTCTCCGATGCTCAACTGAAGGCGATCGGCAAAGTCGATGTGCTGATGATCCCGATCGGTGGCATTTACACCATCAACGGCGAACAGGCCCAAGCGGTGATGAAGCAGATCAAGCCGCGGCTGTTCGTGTTACCGATGCACTACGGCCTGCCCAATTACGAAGATCTCGCCGGGCCTGAAGAATTCCTCGACGGCCTGAAAAACGTCAAGAAGACCCCGACCACCAACGAACTCTCCTTCCCCATCGACCTGAAGGCCGACCAGCCGACAGTGGTGATGCTCGGGTGGAAGAAGATCGAACCGCCGCCGAAGAAGTAAGGTGAACGGCGCGGCGTCAGCCCGCCGAGGAACCGAAGCGCCCACTGTTGCCTTGGGGTTTCTCGGCGGGCTGACGCCGCGCCGTTCGCCTCTCACCTCACTTTTCACTTCCGCCTGAATCGCGTGCTTCCGCGATACGCGAACCGCGTTGGCGTGTCGCGGGTTTTCGCTCTAGGGTTGTGCGGCACACGTCCGGCTCCCGGACGCCGGAGCGAGCGCACGCAATGATCGGCCGCGTATTCCTCGGACGGTACGAAACCCGGCGCCTGCTCGGCGAAGGCGGGATGGGCAAAGTCTACCTCGCCCGCCAGATCGACCTCGGCCGCGAGGTCGTCGTCAAGGTGATGCACGAGACGATCGCCGCCGACCCGAAGTTCCGCGACCGGTTCCAGCGCGAAACGCTCCTCATGGCCCGGTTCCAACACCCCGGGGCCGTCACCCTCTACGACGCCAGTCTCGACGACCCGCTCGGCCCGTGCATCGTGATGGAGTACGTCAAGGGCACCAACCTCGAATCGCTGCTCGCCAAAAACGGCCGCATGAGCGCGCCGCGGGTGGGCCGCATCATCGGCGAGCTGTGTGAGGTGCTCCAGGCCGCGCACGACGAGGGCATCATCCACCGCGACCTGAAGCCCGCGAACCTGATGATCCAGGAACCGGACACGCCCCGCGAGCGCATCAAGGTCATGGACTTCGGGCTGGCGAAACTGGTCGAGGGCGAACCGCACACGCGGAAGGCCGATACGAACGTCGATTTCGCGGTCGGCACCCCGGGCTACATCTGCCCGGAACAGGTGCGCGGGGAGGAGATGGACCACCGCGGAGACCTGTACTCCGTCGGCATCATGATGTACGAGCTGATTACGGGGCGGCTCCCGTTCAACGGGCCGACCTCGATGGATATCCTGCTCGCCCACGCGACCGAATTCGCGCCGACGTTCGCAGAGATCGGGCTGAGCGGGTGGGTGCCGTCGGAGATCGAGGAGCTGGTGTTCGACACGCTGGCCAAGGATCCGCAGGACCGGCCGCAGACGGCGCGCGAACTGGCCGAGCGGTACGACAACGCCCTGACCCGCGCGCAGGCAAAAGCGGAACGGCGGGCGTCGCACCACGCGCTGAAGCTCGGCTCGCCGTCGGGCAGTTCTCACCTCGGCCCGTCGCCGCTGCCGCCCGCGGCGACGACCCCGGCCCCCGCGACCGCCCCGACCGTCGTGCAGAGCGCGTCGTCGCGCAACGACGCGGCGCTGCCGTTTCACATGGAAGCGTGGATGCCCGAGAGCATCGCGATCATGAAGCTCCGCGGGTTCGTCCACGACGCCGGCGGCGAGGTGGTCGAGAGCGTGCCGGGCCTCATCAAGGTGCGGCTCGGCGCCCGCAAGGGCGCGTCGCACAGCGGCAGCGGCGGCCCGCTGTCGTGGCTCGGCATCCGCCGCTCGTCCGGCCCGGTCGATGTGGAACTGCACATGCACCACCTCGACCCGACGAAGGACAACCAACTGACGATCCACGTCCTGTTCCGCCCGTCGCACCCGGCGCTACTGACTGACCGCAACTGGCGCCAGCGCTGCACGCAGGTGTTCATCGAACTGCGTTCGTACCTGATGGGCCGCTCGCCGGAGTGACCGGCACGCGCGAAGTGCTTGCTTTTACGAAAGATTGCCAAAGGTTGCCAAAGATTGCCACGTTGGTGATCATTGGCAACCTTTGGTTTTCCCAAGCCTTTTTGATGTGTTTTGGTCAAAGGTTGCCAAAGATTGCCAAGATTGCCAACTCATCACCCCCTTCTGTTGTTGATTCGCGCCCGGCTTCACGCAGCTAAGAACAACACCGAAGACTCCTGAATATTCTTGTTCGCAAACCATTTCCCTGAATGAATTTACGCCGCTGAATCGATTAATGATGACTTTTCGCACTTGCGAAGTGATCATTCGGTCGATACGATTCCAATCACGACAATGTTACTTTTCATTGTCGTGATTCGGAGGATTCACGATGACTGAGGGCCTGTTCGACCGCTACTTCCGGCTGCTCGCCGGGCAACTGCCGCCGGCGGAATACGGCGTGATCGCCGATCCTGTGGACGAAACTCTTCGCGCGGGGTCGGTGGCCCCGGAGTGCCTTTGTTGACGCTCATCTGACCGAACGGACCGAACGGACCGACCCGCCCCACACCCCACCTTCCCCGCACCTGACACGGAGTCTTCTCGTGCCCCGAACTCTTGCCCGGAGCGCCTTCACGCTCATCGAACTGCTGGTCGTGATCGCGATTATCGCGATCCTCATCGGATTACTTCTCCCCGCGGTGCAGAAGGTGCGCGAGGCCGCGGCGCGGATCAAGTGCGCCAACAACCTCAAACAGGTGGGGCTGGCCCTGCACAACTACGAGAGCGCCAACGGGACGTTCCCGTCGAGCGTTCGCCCGGCCGGGCCGACCCCGCTGGCGCGGGTGAGCTGGAGCGTTCACGCTTTGCCGTACATCGAGCAGGACAACTTGCGGAAGAACTACGACACGAACCAGACCTGGAGTACCGCGACCAACCTGCCGATCACCTCGCAGCGGATCAAGATCTTCGAGTGCCCCTCATCGGCCAACAGCGAGCGACTCGATGGCGACCCGCAGACGAACACCTGGAACCTGGTCGCGATCACCGACTACGCCGCGGTGACGGGTGTGGCGGCGTATGCGAACGTCCCGACCGGCGTCGCGGGGCGCCCCGGGATCATGCAGAAGAACTTCACGATCAAGATCAGCGGCGTGACCGACGGGTTGTCGAACACGCTGACGGTCGTGGAATCCTCGGGCCGGCCGCAGATTTACCGCAACGGCAAGCAATTCGGCACCGTTCCGGCGAACAAAGTGAACGGCGGCGGGTGGAGCCGTCCGGCGTCGGACCTGGAGTTCGCGCCGTCCACCGCGGACGGCACGACCTCCGCCGGCGGCACGGTCGCCGTCGGCGCGACCAACGGGTTCGATTACCCGACGTACAACGGGGCGCCGTACGGCACGGAGGGCACGAGCCAGCCGTATTCGTTCCACACCAGCGGGGTGAACGCGCTGTTCGGCGACGGGTCGGTGCGGTTTGTGCGCACGTCGGTGAGCGTGGCGACCTTCGCGGCGCTGGTGACCCGCGACGGCGGCGAGGTGCTGGCGAACGACTTCTAGAACAGGAAGATGAGCCGCACGATAAACGCAGATAAAGACACGATCCAGACAAGAAGAGAGTTGTTTTTCAAGAACTCTGTTCTCGGTTTTGATCGTGTCTTTTCATCTGCGTTTATCGTGCGGCTTCTTCTTGCTTGGCTCGCCTTTTCGGGCGTGGCGCCCTATCTTGAACAGTCTTGAATCCCCAAGACACGCTCCCCGGAGTCGAATCATGGCCGACCGCATGTCCACCCGGATCCGCTACGACCGGATCCGCGACGACGGCGCCGTTTCCCGCACCGTCAACGGGCACAAGAAGCGCAAGGAGCGGGCCAGCCGCGACGCCCGCATGAAGAAGCTCATCAGCGGCGGGACGTTCCCGTACACGCCGGCGGTGCAGAGCTGGCTGAGCGTGCAGCTCGGCGTCCCGTTCACGCAGATCAGCGAGGACCAGGCCAAAGCCGCGGCGAAGTAGCGTTTTTAGAGTAGTAGGCACACTCCGTGTGCCGTCGCGATACCACAGGAGAAACGACGGCACACGGAGTGTGCCTACTACTTTGAAGAAGCGTCCGGGTCGTTCCACTTCACGCGCTTCTGGTCGGCGTGGAACCCGCAGAACGCGAGTTGCATCCGAAACACCGGGACGACGCCGAAGACGCGGTGCCAGCGCCACGCCTGCACGACCGCCGGGCTGTTGCAAAAGCTGCACCGCGTGGCGGTTCCGTCCGGCAGCATGATGGCGTACTCGCGCTGTTTGGCGTCGTGGGCCGCGATGTCCTCGCGCGTCACCCCGCGACGGTCGAGTTCCCCTTCCATCAAGTCCAGGGCCGCCGGTTCCATCCCCTCGCGGTAAACGGTGACGCGATCGAGTAGCTCCTCCGTGTCCGCGCCGCGGATGTATTCTGCCACTCGTTTGAGGTTGAATTCCATTCTTGGCTCCCCGAGCAGGGGACAGGAAACAGGAGTCAGGAAACAGGAATCCGGCGTCGGGAAAGAAATTGGGGATTTCTGTCTTCGGCCCTGTGTTCTCTGGGTTCTGTTTCCTGTTCCCTGTTTTTTTGTCTCCTGACTCCTGTTCTCTGATCCCTGTCCCCTGGCTTTGGGAACTCCGCGGGCCGCGGGAGCGTCTCACCAATACCGCCCCTCGCGCCGGACCGGAAAATCGGTGGACCGGCGCGCCCGCACTGGTCTACACTACAAGAACTTCCGACCGCTCACAGCCCGCGCCGACCCGCCGCGGGCGCTCGGATTTCACACCCGACGGACCCGAAAGAGGGAAACCGGATGATCCGCCAGATGCTCGTTGCCGGCCTCGTTGCCGGCCTGTTCGGGGCGTCCGCCCGCCCCGCGGCGGCCCAGGACACCAAAAAAGCCGCCGACCCGGCCCCGATGGGCGGCATCGCGCCGCAAACGCAAAAAATCAACGAACTGATCGCCAAGGGCTGGGAATCGGCCGGGATCAAGAAACCGGCCGACAAGGCCACCGACCTGGAGTTCATGCGCCGCGTGTTCATTGACCTGCAAGGGCGGATCCCGACGGTCGAGGAGATTTATGACTTCGAGCAGGACCGCGGGCCGAACAAGCGGGCCCGGCTGGTCCGCCGGCTGCTCTACGAGAAGTACACCCCCAAGGGGCCGGGCGGGCGGGCGCTCACCGAGATCCCGGGGCTCAAGCGGGTGCCGATCGACTACTCCGCCCAGTACGCCAACAACTTCGCCGAGCTGTGGGGCGTCTGGATGCTCACCCGCAGCGGGGTGGACGACATCTACCGCGAACAGTTCCTCACGTGGCTGGAAGAGAACCTGGACAAGAACCTGTCGTACCGCGAGTTCGTCACGGCGCTGGTGACCGCGACCGGCAAGAGCAACGAGAACGGGGCGGTCCACTTCGTGTTCCGGCACCTGGGCGACCCGCTCAACATCGACATGAAGGGCGCCAAGATCGACCTGGAGCGGGACGGCAAGTACGACAACGTGCCGATCACCTCGCGCGTCACCCGGCTGTTCCTGGGCATCCAAACGCAATGCACCCAGTGCCACGACCACCCGCAGGCCAAGGAGTGGAAGCAGCGGGACTTCTGGGGCGTCAACGCGTTCTTCCGCCAGACCGACAAGCGCGGCCAGCAGACCGCGATGGGCAAGAAGGCCGCCCCGGTGGGCAACTTCGTGGAACTGTCCGACGTGAAGGACTGGAACACCGACGGCACCGTGTTCTACGACCAGCGCGACGGCCAGCGCAAGGCCGTGTTCGCCACGATGCTCAAGGACGTGGCCCAGGCCGAGGCCGACCAGAAGTCCAGTAAGACGCTCGCCACCGCCAGCGGCGCCGCGGGCAAGACCCGCCGACAGATCCTGGCCGACTGGATCGTCCAGCACGACAACTTCGAGCGGGCCTACGTGAACCGCATGTGGGGCCACCTGTTCGGCCGCGGGCTTCAAAAAGAACCGACGATCGACGACTTCAAGAGCGACAACGAGGTGGTTCACCCCGAATTGCTCGCCTACCTGGCCGAACAGTTCAAGCTCTACAACCACGACCCCAAGAAGCTCCTGGAGTGGATCTGCACCAGCGACGCCTACCAGCTCAGCCACGTGGCCGTGAAGGGGCTGACCGACGTGAAGTACGACGCGTACTTCGCCCGGATGCCGCTGAAGGCGCTCTCGCCGGAGGTGCTGTTCGAGTCGCTGTCGGTCGCCACCCGGCTCCGCGCCCGCGTCACCGACGCCGAGTACCGGGGCGACCCGAGCAGCCCCAACCCGGAGAAGCGGGCCGGACTGAAGAAGACCTGGACCTCCAAACTGGTCAGCAACTTCGGCGACGACGAGGGGAATGAGGCCAACTTCAACGGGACCATCGTTCAGGCGCTCTTGATGATGAACGGCAAGGACCTGAACGACCAGATCCGGTCCGACAAGACCAAGGGCGTCGTGACCTCCGTCATCACCAAGCACGGTAACAACTTCAACGCGGTGTATGACGAACTGTTCCTGATGACGGTGAGCCGGCACCCGACGCAGGCGGAACTGACGCGGCTGGAGGACATCCGCCGGGGCAACGGGCGGATCAACCTGGGCCCGCCGGCGGCCGGCGGGAAGGGCCCCGCGACGACGGTCCCGGTACCGGGCGGCGCCGCCGACCCGATCAACTTCTTCGAGGACGTGTTCTGGGCGCTGTTGAACACCAACGAGTTCATGCTCAACCACTAACCGACAGCGCCGCGTGCGGCCCCGCGAATTGTTTCGCGGGGCCGCACGCGCTTTCGCCCGAGTCCGCACCACACGCATCCTGGCAACAAGTGCCGTGTTCTGGTTACTCGTAGCCCGACTCTCCGAGTCGGGTTCTTCGCTTTGGGAGTTCGGACCCGACTCGGAGAGTCGGGCTACCAGAAGAACCCAGCCGGCTCACGCCGGCGGTTCGACCGGCAGTTTCCAACCGGAATCCGTATGACTCACTTCGACGATTCGGCGGTTCCGGCACGCGGGCGAGGTCCGTCATGCTCGGCGACAAACCCGGTTGGGGTCTGAAGGTCCGCGTCTGGGTCGAGCGGGACGGCAAGAAGGTGCTCGGCCCCGGCCGGGTCGAGCTGTTGGGGCACATCGACCGGCACCGCAGCATCTCGGCCGCGGCCAAGCAGATGAACATGTCGTACCGCCGGGCCTGGTCGCTGGTCCGCGACATGAACGAGGCCGCCGGCGAACCGCTCGTGGAACTCACGACCGGCGGCCCGGGCGGCGGCGGCGCGGCGCTCACCGCCCGCGGGCACGAGGCCGTCGCCCTCTACCAGCGCCTGGTCGAACAACTCGCGCGGACCGCGGCCGAATCGGCGCGGTGAACCTGCGCCGGTTCGGCGCGGGCCGACGGCGAGGTGCTGGTTCTGGAGTCAGAGAGGCCACGCCACGGTTTGCAGTGGGTCTTGCGGTCCTCGGCGCACGGGATAGGA
>CAZBXY010000060.1:0-4069 GCA_964495365.1 uncultured Frigoriglobus sp.
GCCGCCACGAACAAAGGCAACCGCTCATGCGAATCGGCATCTTCGGCGGCACGTTCGACCCGGTTCACATGGGGCACCTGATCCTCGCGGAGCAGTGCCGCACGCAGGCGAACCTCGACCAGGTGTGGTTCGTGCCCAGCGCGCAGCCGCCGCACAAGGACCGCGGGGTGACGCGGTTCGAGCAGCGGTGCGACATGCTGGACCTGGCCATCGCGGGGCACCCGGCGTTCCGGGTGAACCGCATCGAGAAGGAGCGCTCGGAGCCGAGCTTCACCGCCGTCACGCTCGACCAGTTGCACGAGCGGCACCCCGGCGACGAGTTCGTGCTGCTGCTCGGGTCGGACTGCCTCCCGGACCTGCCCGGGTGGTACGAGCCGCAGCGGGTCATCGAGCGGGCCGAACTGGTGGTGGTGCCGCGACCCGGGGTGATGCTGTGGACCGCGGCGCGACTGGCGGCGGCGCTGAGGGTGGGTGAACCGGCGGTGCGGATGCGGTTCGTGGCGTGCCCGATGATCGAGATCGCCAGCCGCGAACTGCGCCGCGCGATCACCGACGGGATGAGCATCCGGTACATGGTCCCGCGGGCGGTGGAGGAGTACATCCGCGACCGCAAGCTCTACACCGCGGAAGGCCCGGCGTGACGGAAGACGCGCGGCGCGCGGCCGGCCCGCGCGTCACCCGTTGGACGGCTCCTCGGCCTTCTCCGGCAGCACCATGTCGGGCTTCGAGCGGGTCGGCTTGGTCGGGCGGATCGCGGCCGTTGGCGGCGAAATGGCCGCCGGCGGGACCGCGGTCGGCTTCGGCGGTTTGGCGGGCAGCGGCACCTTCGCCGGCGCCGACGCCGGCCGCGCCACCGGGCCGGCGTCGGTCGCGTACAGGTGGGTCGTGGACGGGGCCGCCGACTCGCGCAGCTTCTTCCGCGCCCGCGACAGGATCGTGCCGATGGTGTTCACCGGAACGTCCGTTTCCGTGCTGATCTCCTCGTAGGTCCGCCCCTCCAGGTAGTAGAGCCGGACGATCTCGCGCTCCGGCCCCTTCAGCCGGCGGAGCAGCTTTTCGACCTCCTCCAGGCTCTCCATGCCCTTGAGCGCGACCGGCGCGTCGTCCGGGTCCGGTTGCGTCAACCGCGACTCGCCGCGCTTGATCGCGTCGCGCGCCTTCTGCCGGCGCACCAGCTCGTTCACGCAGATGCGCCGCGTGATGACTGTGAGGTAGGTGGCCAAACTCGACTGCTTGCGGAACTCGCGGAGCACTTTGAAGTTGTCGGCGACGACGCGCAACAGCACTTCCGCGGCGATGTCTTCCACGTCTTCGGGGGCGAGCCGCATACTGCGCAGGTGCGCGGTGTAGCCGATGGTGTGGTAGATCAGGCTGAGGAAGCGGTCCACGAAGTCGTTCCACGACCCGGGTTCGCGGTTGAGGCACCGCTTGAGCAGGTCGCGGTCCACCGCGGTGAACGGCGTTTCGTCCACGGCCGGAGCCTCTCGTAAAAGGAAAGAACGAGGCTACCTACAGTATTACCGTAACCGGTCGCCGGGGCTTACGCAATGTCCGTGCCCAACTTCCGGGGCCGTGTCATTTTATCCCCACCCGGCGCCACCGGCACAACCGAAGGAATCAGGGGACAGAAGACAGGGGACAGGAGATCGAAAGCAGGGAACAGAGGGTCCGCCTCGGTTTTCAGCCCCGGAGGGGCGTGAGATGTTAGCCCGGGGTGGAGCGAGTCCGCGAGCGCAACCCCGGGTAGGTGACAGAAGACTTCAAGCCCCGGAGGGGCGACAGAGCCGACCGCGAAGGTTCTGTCGCCCCTCCGGGGCTTCTTCTCTGTTCGTGTCGGTTCCCGGGGTTGCGCTCGAAGACTCGCTCCACCCCGGCTAACATCTCACACCCCTCCGGGGCTGAAAACCAACGCCCTGTCCCGGCCCCTTCGGGGAATCGTGCGTGACTGTCGCGGGCGCGGCGGGTATGATGCGGTGGTTGTTGGAGCTTCCGCATGTCCGACGCCCCGACCCGCGGCGTTTCGCCCGACGGCGACGCCACCGCCGATCCGACCGCCGATCCGGACGCGACGAAAATGCCCCCGCGCGACCGCGAACGGACCCCCAGTTGGTCCGGGGGGCCGTTCGCGTCGTCGCAACTGATCACCCCGCCGGGTTACGAACTGCTGGAAAAGGTCGGTTCGGGCGGGATGGGCGTCGTGTATCGGGCGCGTGATATCGCCCTGGATCGCGACGTGGCGGTCAAGTTCCTCCAGAACCGCTACGCGGCCGACTCGCCCCACGCGCGCCGGTTCGTGGATGAGGCCCGCATCACCGCTCAACTCCAGCACCCGGGCATCCCCCCGATTCACCAGGTCGGCACACTGCCGGACGGGCGGCCGTTCCTGGCGATGAAGCTCATCAAGGGCGAAACGCTCGCGGACCAACTCGCATTTGAACGCGACCGGACCGCCGACCGCGGGCGGTTCGTGGTGGTGTTCGCGCTGGTGTGTCAGGCAGTCGCCTACGCCCACGCGCACAAGGTGATTCACCGCGACCTCAAGCCCGCGAACGTCATGGTCGGTGCGTTCGGCGAAGTGCAGGTCATGGATTGGGGACTGGCGAAAGTCCTGGCGAGCGGGGAGCGTCAGCCCCCTGATATCGAAGCGACAGAACCCGACGAGCGGACCGAGATCCGTTCGCTGCGCGACGCGGACCTCGCCACGCAGGCCGGGAGCGTGCTGGGCACGCCGGCGTTCATGGCGCCGGAGCAGGCGCAGGGCGCCGTGGACGAGATCGACGAGCGGGCTGACGTGTTCGGGCTGGGCGCGGTCCTCTGCGCGATCCTCACCGGCAAGCCAGCGTATTCGGCGTCGAACTCCGATTTCGTGCGTCTGATGTCAATTCGCGGAGAGACGGCGGACGCCTTCGCGCGGCTGGACGCCTGCGGGGCCGACCCGGGATTAGTCGAGCTGTGCAAACGGTGTCTGGCGGCCAAACGCGAGGATCGACCCCGGGACGCGGCCGAGGTGGCGCAGGAGGTCACGGGGTATCTGGCGCTGGCCGAAGAGCGCGCCCGGCAAGCGGAACTGGATGCCGTGCGCGCCGAGGGCGAGCGGGCCACCGCGGAAGCGAAGGCCGCGGAGGAAGCGAACACCCGGCGCGAGGCCGACGCGCGGCTCGCCGAGCAGCGGAAGCGCCGACGGGTGCAACTCGCGCTGGCCGGGTCGGTGCTGTTACTCCTAGCGCTGGTCGCGGTCGGGATCGGGCTGGGTTCGCTCTGGCAAACGGCCCGGCAGGCCCAGGGCGAAGCCGAAAGCGCCCGCGACCAACTCACCGACGAGAAGAAGCTCACGGAAGAGGCCCGCGACGACGCCGAGAAGGCACGCAAGCGGCTGGAGGTGTTCGAGTACGGTCGCACGATCCAGGTCGCCCACCAGGATTGGCGCGACGGCAACTTTATCGGGGCACTCGCCTTACTCGACGGAACCAACCCGAAACTCCGAGATTGGGAGTGGCACTACGTTCATCGCCTCTGCAACGGCTCACTGCTCACGCTCAAGGGGCACACAGACAGTGTGACCTCCGCATCGTTCAGCCCCGACGGGTCGCGGATTGTCACCGGTAGCGGGCACACAGCGCGGGTGTGGGATGCCAAGACCGGGGCCGAACTCCTCGCCCTCAAGGGGCATGTGGGGCGGGTGAGGTATGCGTCGTTGAGCCCCGACGGGTCGCGGATCGTCACCAGCCGTGACGACGAGACGGCGTGGGTGTGGGATGCCAAGACCGGGGCCGAACTCCTCACCCTCAAGGGGCACACAAGTGTCGTGACCTCTGCGTTGTTCAATCCCGATAGCACACGGATCGTCACCGGCAGTTGGGACCACATGGCGCGGGTGTGGGATGCAAAGACCGGGGCCGAACTCCTCACGCTCAAGGGGCACACGAGTGCCGTGACCTCCGCATCGTTCAGCCCCGACGGAACCCGCATCCTCACCCGCAGTGAGGACGAGACGGCGCGGATGTGGGATGCCAAGACCGGGGCCGAACTCCTCACCCTCAAGGGGCATGTGGGGCGGGTGAGTTTCGCG
>CAZBXY010000060.1:4169-30393 GCA_964495365.1 uncultured Frigoriglobus sp.
CGGCGCGGGTCTGGGACGCCGGGACCGGGGCCGAACTCCTCACCCTCAAGGGGCACACCGACGGGGTGCTCTCCGCGTCGTTCAGCCCCGACGGCTCGCGGATCGTCACGGGCAGTGGGGACAAGACGGTAAAGGTATGGGACGCGGGGCCGTTGGATCGCGAACTTCTACCAAAGGAGGTAGCCCCGGCGCCGCGTGAGAAGTGACGCGAGCCTTTCGGAATATCGTCATTTGTATAGTAACGATTCGCCGGAGGTGACACGTGCGCGAGTTGGCGGTCTTTGGCGGCCTTTGACCAAAAAGGCCCAAAAGCCCTGGGGAAACCAAAGGCCGCCAACTCCCAAAAAGTGGCGGCCTTTGGCGGCCTTTGGCGGCCTTTGGCGGCCTTTGGCGGCCTTTGGCGATCTTTCGTTTTTCTAGGGGTTTTGCGATTCGGGCGCGGCGCCGGCGGCATTTCGCTTGCCCCGAAGGGTCGTTCGCGGCATCATAAGAACACCCGCCGTATTCCGTGGGTTCACACCCGCGGCTCGCCAGGATTGCACTCATGCTGCGCGTTCTCGGAAATCCGAAGCGACTCTGTACCGGCCTCACCCGCCGCGACCTGCTCACCGCCGGCTCGGCGCTGGGGCTGACGCTGCCCGCGTTCCTCCGCGCACAAGGGCGAACCCCGCCTGCCAAGGCGGGGGTGTCGCACGACAAGCACTTCGGCAAGGCGAAGGCGTGCATCCTGCTGTTCCTCTACGGCTCGCCCAGTCAGCTCGAACTCGCCGACCAGAAGCCGGACGCGCCCGTCGAGGTTCGCGGCGAACTGGGGTCGATCAAGAGCACGCTGCCCGGCTGCGACGTGTGCGAGCTGCTCCCGCACACCAGTCGCGTGATGCACAACGTCACGGTGGTGCGGTCGGTCACGCACAAGTACCCGCTGCACGGCGTCGCCTACGCGACCACCGCGATTCCCGAGATCGACGCGCCGATCGAACTCGCACCGCACGACAGCCGGCACTGGCCGTTCATCGGCTCGGTGGTGTCGCACCTCGAACACCGGGCGAACCCCGCGGTGGCCAAGAAAGCCGTGCCGGACAACATCGCCCTGCCGTGGCCGTTTTCGAGCCAGCGAACCGGCGAAGTGCAACGCGCCGGCCCGTACCCGGCGTTCCTGGGCAACCAATTCAGCCCGCACTTCACGAGCTTCCACGGGAAGGCGACGAAGAAGATCACGAAAACGCTGACCGACCGCACCATCGAGTTCGACGAGCCGTACGCGGGCAGTTCGCCGGATGCGTACTTCGCGCTGGGTGGCGAGCCGGACGCTGACATTACCCTCGACCGCCTCAACACACGCAAATCGCTGCTCGACCAGATGGAAGACGCCCGCCGCAGCCGCGACCGCGTCGATTCGCACGACCCGTTCCGCGAAATGGCCTACTCGCTGATCGGCTCGAACGCGGTGCGCAACGCCCTGGACATCCGCCGCGAAAGCGCCAAGACCCGCGAGCTGTACGGCCACTTCCTGTTCGGTCAGTCGTGTCTGGCGGCCCGGAGGCTGGTGGAAGCCGGCAGCAAGTTCGTGACGTGCTTCTGGGACGAGTTCGGGCTGGCCGGCAGCGGGTGGGATACGCACTGGGAGCACTACCCGCGAATGCGGAACGAGCTGATGCCGGGCTTCGACCACGGCTTCGCGGGGCTGATTTCCGACCTCGACCAGCGCGGGATGCTCGACGACACGCTCGTGATGGTGCTGAGCGAACACGGGCGCACGCCGAAGCTGAACAACGCGAAGGGTGCGGGTCGCGATCACTGGTCGCAAGCCTATTCCGTGCTTCTGGCCGGCGGCGGAATCGCCCGGGGGCGCGTGATCGGCAAAACGGACTCGATCGGCGGTACGGTGGCCGACCGCCCGGTCTCGCCGAAGGACTTGCTCGCAACAGCCTATCACCTCCTGGGTTACGACCTGGAAACGACGCTGACCGACAAGACGAACCGCCCGGTGCCGCTGGTCCCCGGCGGGCAGGTGCTAAGGGATGTGTTGGGGTAAACGGAGCGGATCGCGTGACGCCCTGGGTGCGAACGTTGCTGGCGCGATTGGCACTGGCGGTCACGCCGCTCTGGCTCGACCCGCTCGCGTGGTGGCTCGCCTTCTCGCCGATTCGCGCGGTGAGTACCGTGGGGTTGTGCCTCACGGTCGTCGAACTGATCTCCGTTATCGTTCTGCTCGCGGCCCTCGGTGCCTGTGTTGTTTGTCCGGTCGGCCTCTTCTTTCGGAAGTACCGCGCTGGAGCTTTGTCGTGGCTCCTTTGCGCGGTGACGTTCACCGCCGCGTTCGTTGGTGGGTTGAGCTGGCGGGTGCACATCCGTGCCACAAATCTGGTTCGTGTGATCGAACGGGGGCAACCGCTCGTAGACGCGATTTCCGCGTACCAGACCGAACACGGGCGCCCGCCCGCGACGCTGGACGAACTCGTGCCGAGGTACATCGACCGCCTCCCGGAGACCGGCATCGGGATGTGGCCGGAGTTCGGCTATTGGGTTGGGAGGCCGGGGCAGAATCACGGGAACGAGTGGGTGCTGGTGGTTACCCCGCCGAATGTGCCAATGGGTTTTGACTCGATGTACTACTACCCCCGACAGAACTATTCGGACGCGGGCTACGACCCGATCGGGAACTGGGGCTACTTCCACGACTGACGGAAGCCCCGAACGGCCCGAAGCCGCGCCGGGTTTCGTTCTCACTTTGGAAACGGCGGTCGATGAACACGACTCAAGCCCACGCCCCGGCGCTGGAAACGACCGTCGTGCGTCCGCGGGAGGCGACGCCGAACACCCGGCCGGCGGTCGGGCTCGCCGGCGGCACCGCGACCATCGGCGCCGCTGATCTCGCCCCGCTGCTCCGCAAGCGGCTCCTGTTCCTGACGCTGCTGTTTACGGCGTTCTACTGCACTCTCGTCTCGCTGTGGCTCATCTTCGTCCCGGTCGGCAACTGGGGCAGCGACGCGTGGACACCGGTCGCGTCCACACCGTTCTTCTTGTTTTTGGCGTGGCTGCTGTGGCGCCGCCGGTCGCTCACCATTCGTCAGCTTCGTGGCGTCGAAATCCTGTTGTTCGCGGCGCTGGTCGTCCGGCTCCTGCTGCGCGGCTATTCGCTGCTGTGGGTGCGGTACAACCTCGACCAGGTGATCGTGTGGCTCGCGGAAGGGGAGACCGAGTTCGCCCGCGACAACCTCATCAGTGTCGCCTTTCGGTTGACGACGCTCTCCACGGTGTTCCTGATCGCCTACGGCGTCATCGTGCCGAACACGTGGCGCCGGTGTGCGGCGGTGGTCACGCTGTTTACGCTCCTGCCGGTGGCGATCTGGGTGACCGGGTGCGCGGCCCGCGGCGTGCCGATCACGTTCTGGTTCCCGCTCGGCGTCATTGTGGCGTTCATGCTGCTGTTCCAGGCCGCGGCGCTGGCGGTGTACGGCGCGTACCGTATCGAGTCGGCGCGTCAGGAGGTGGCGGAGGCCCGGAGGCTCGGGCAGTACGTGTTGCGAGAGCGACTCGGCGGGGGCGGGATGGGCGAAGTGTACCTCGCCGACCACGTGCTGTTGCGCCGGCCGTGCGCGATCAAGCTGATCCGCCCCGAGCGCGCCGGCGACCCGGCGATGATGCAGCGGTTCGAGCGCGAGGTGCGCGCCACCGCGACCCTCACCCACCCCAACACCGTCCAGGTGTTCGACTACGGCCACACGCCCGACGGGACGTTCTACTACGTGATGGAACACCTGCCCGGCCTCACGCTGGCGGAACTGGTGAAGCGCGACGGGCCGTTGCTACCGGCCCGCGCGGTCCACTTCCTCCGGCAGCTCTGCGGCGCGCTCGGCGAGGCGCACGCCTGTGGCCTCATTCACCGCGACATCAAACCGGGCAACGTCATCGTCTGCGAGCGCGGGAAGGTGCCCGACGTGGCGAAGTTGCTCGACTTCGGACTCGTGCAGACCGCGACCGAGGCCGACGACAAGCTCACGCAGGTGGGTTCGGTAATGGGTACGCCCGCGTACCTCGCTCCGGAGCAGGCCGCCGGCGAAGCGATCGACGGTCGCACCGACATTTACGCGCTGGGCGCGCTGGCGTACTTCCTGCTCACCGGGCAGCCGCCGTTCGCCGGCAAGACCGCGGTAAAGTTGTTCGCCGCGCACTTGCACGAGACGCCCGAACCGCCGAGCCGGTTGCGCCCAGACATTCCGCCCGACCTGGAAGCGATCGTGTTGCAGTGTCTGGCGAAGAAGCCCGACGAGCGGTTCGCCAACGTGCAGGAACTCGACGCGGCCCTGGCCGGTGTGCCAACCGCGGGGGTACGCGGATGACATTCACACCGCCCCGGCCGGAACTGATCGCGCTCTTGGACGCGGTGAAGGACCACCCCGACGAGGACACCCCGCGGCTGGTGCTGGCCGACTGGCTCGACGAGCAGGGGACGGAGTTGGACGCGGAGCGCGCGAAGTTCATCCGCGACGACATCGCGTTCACGCGCGGGGCAAAGCGGCCCCGCTCGACGCCGGCACGAAACGCCGAGGCCGTCGCGGTGATCCGGCGGATGCTCGGCCCGCTCCCCGACCTCGCCTACCACTGGTGGTTCAAGCGCGGGCTGCCGGACCTGACCGTCAACGGCCCGCGGTTCCTCAGTCCGGCGGTGCGCCCGCTCTTCGCGACCGAGGCGTTCGCGTTCGTGCCGTTCGTGGCGCTCGAAGAGGCCGGCGGGGCGCGGCTGGAGGCGATGGCCGCGCTGCCGGAGTTCCGGTTCGTCGCGGGCGTTGGCGTCAACCCGTTCACCGCGCCCGGTGCCCTCTCCGCCGCCCGGTTCTTCGGCTCACCCAATCTGACCGGGCTGCGGCACATCGCCTTCCGTGGCATCAACCCCGGTGCGGCCGGGGCGCGGGTGCTGGCGTCCAACCCGGCACTGTCCCGCCTGCGAAAGCTGTCGCTCCACCACAACCGGCTCGTCGATGCCGCCGCGGCCGCGCTGGCCGGCTCACCACACCTCACCAACCTGACGTACCTCAACCTGAGCGATAACAACATCGGCGACAAGGGCGCCGAGGCGCTCGCGGCGTCGAAGTTCCTCGCGAACCTGCTCGAACTCGACCTGACCATGAACCCGCGACTCACCGACGCGGGCAAACAGTTCCTCCGCGCCGCGTTCGGCGCTCGGGTGAAGATCAGTTAGCACGCCGGAGCCGCTTTGACGCATTCGTCCCCTCGTTCTAAGGTTGCGCGGGTGCGTCTCGGTCCGGTGCGAGTCGTTGCGATGAACTGCGTCAACTGCGGGGGCGGGCTAAAACCGGTCGGGAACCGGCCGTACTTCCGGTGCCCGTACTGCGAAACGTTCCACTTCCCCGAAGAACTGGCCGACGGCGTCGCGGTCGTGGGCGGGGCGACAGACCACGACTGCCCGGGGTGCGCCGAGCGGCTCACGCACGCGGCCGTCGAGGGCCACGCCGTCGGCTACTGCCGCGCCTGTCGCGGGTTCCTCGCGCCCAACGCCACCTTCAACCAGATCGTGCAACTGAAGCGCGCCCGCAACGGCCCGACGCCCCACGTCGCGCTGCCGTTCGCGCCGGAAGAACTCCGGCGCCGGGTGAACTGCCCCGAGTGCCGCAAGCCGATGGACACGCACCCGTACCACGCCGGCGGCAACGCGGTGATCGACACCTGCCACCGGTGCTGCCTCGTGTGGCTCGACGCCGGTGAAATCACCGTGCTCGGCCGGTACGTCGGCAAGAGCGCCGCGCCGGTGCCGAACGCCGACGTGTCCGCGGCTCCGGGTTCGGTGCCGCCGTACATCGATGCTCCCATCACGCTCTTCGGCTTCCCGATCACGTTCGGGGACTAATGATTCGTTGCGGAAGGGTAGGCCACTCGCTCCGCGCGGTCATTTCTTCTTGTTCTCGATTCTTCAGAAGTGGTCACTCGCGGAGCGAGTGACCTACCCTTGTGTGGGCGCGACTTTTCGCAAATCCTCCCCCTCTCGAATTTCTGGCGCGGTATGCTGGCCGTTCGCCCAACCCGTTTGCGGCGCTGCCGCAGAGGAACCCGACATGAGTACCCCCATCGACCGCCGCACGTTCGCGGTCACCTGTGCCGCGACCGCCGTCTTGGGCCGCGAAGCCATCAGCGCCGACGCGCTTGAGGTCGCGCCGATGCCGCACGCCAAACCGACGGAAGCCGCGTTCGAGCGCGACTACCCGGCGCCCGGGTTCAACCCGCAATGGCGGCGCCCGCAGATCAACCGGTTGCTCGTCCAGGACTTCGTGATTTACGCGCACACCGACCTGGCGATGGTGTCCAAACTGCTCGACAAGGAGCCGATGCTGGCCAACGCGGTCATGGACTGGGGCGGCGGGGACTGGGAGAGCGGCTTGGGCGCCGCGGGGCACATGGGCAACCGCGAGATGGCCTCACTTCTGCTCGAACGCGGGGCCCGGATGGACATCTTCTGCGCGACGATGATGGGCCAGCTCGACGCGGTGCGGGCGTTCCTGACGCTCCAGCCGAAGCTGATCGACGCGAAGGGGCCGCACGGGTTCACCTTGCACTTCCACGCGCAGCTCGCCGGCGATCGGGCCGGGGTGATGCTCGCGTACCTGCAATCGGTGAAGCGCATCGACAACCTGCCGCCGAACCCGTTTTTGAACATGAAGAAGGGCGGCGAGAAGAAGTGACGAGCGAACGGCCGGTGTGAGCCGGCCGGTGATTGGCGAACCCGACCCGCAAGGGCGGGGTTCGCCCAGACCACCGGCGATCACTCCTTGATCTCTTCCTTGACCAAGTTGATGTAGAACGTGCCCTTTTTCTCTTCGAGCTTCTTGGCCAAGAGCGCCTCGGCGTCGGCCTTCTGGTTGTACGGAAACTTGTCCACCACCTTGCTGCCGTTGTCGTAGACGATCCACACGGCCCGGGTGCGGACCTCCTTCGCGGCCCGCGACCGCTTGGTCGCCGCCTTTTTGGGCGCAGCTTTTTTGACCGCGGCCTTCTTCGCCTTCTTCTTTTTCGGCCGGTCCTCCTCGTCCTCGTCGCCGGGTTCCGCGTCATCGCCGGCGTCGCCCTCCGCCTCGGCGTCGGCCTCGGCCTCGTCCTCGTCTTCGTCCTCGTCTTCCTCGTCCTCGTCACCCTCTTCGACGTCGGCGTCCTCGTCCTTCTTGCGGGCCTCGACCGCCTCCGCCTCGCGCCGCAGATCCATCCGGCTCCTGCGCCCCTTCGCCATGTACGTACCCTCCCAGCGTGGTCTGAATCGCAGCCGTTAAGCTAACGCTCGAATCCCGACCCGACAAGGGCGGGTCAGATCCACTTCCGCCAGCGGAAGAACGCCAGCGAAACGATCCCGGTAAGTACCATCAGCCCGATCGCGAACCAGAACCCCCAGCCCGACTTGAAGTCCGGCCAGACGCTCTCGTCGAAGTTCATCCCGTAGATGCCGGCGATGAGCGTCATCGGCAGCACGATGGTGGAGATCATCGCGAGCACCTTCATGACCTCGTTGAGCCGGTTGGACACGGCCGCCAGGTGCGTCTCACCCAGGTCGCTGACCATTTCGCGGGCCGCCTCGATCAGTTCCGTGTACCGGACGAGATGATCGTAGACGTTGCGGTAATAAGCGACCTCGCGCTCGTCCACCAGCGCGAACTCGCCGCGGATGAGCCGGGCCAACACCTCGCGCTCGATGATGAGCGTCTTCCGCATCCCGGTGACGACCCGCTTCAGCCGCAGGATGCGCGCGATGAGCTGGCGCGTGGGGTGCGTGAAGATCCGCATCTCGAGCCGGTCGAGCTGCCCGGCGACCCATTCCACCACCGGCGCGTACTCGTCCACCATCGCGTCGAGCATGATGTGGAACAGGTAGTCCGGGCCGCGCCCGGCCGATTCCTCGTGCCGTTGAAGGTACTGGTACGTCGAGTTCACGCACTCCAGCGGCGCGGTCGCGTGTGTGATGAGCAGGTTCCGCGTGACGACGGCGCTCAACTGCGGTCGGTGCCGGCGCAGCATCCGCGACGCCGACGGGAGCCGTTTCCCGTCGGGCGCCGGCTCGGCCGTGCCCGCAGCCAAGGCGCACAGGCCCGGCGGGAGCGGATTGACGATGACAAACAGGTAGTCCGGGAACTCTTCCACTTTGGGGAAGTGCGCCCCGCTCTCCGGCTCGCGGCGCATTTTCGTGATGTCCTCCAGCGTGAGGACGTGGACCTTCATGAACCGCTCGAAGACGGCCGCTTCTTCCTCCGGCGTGGGGTCGGTCAGGTGGACCCAGACGACCTCGTCAGGCGGGATCGCCGCGGCCGATTCGGGCAGTTGGTCGAGGCCGCCGCGGGCGCAGGTCTGGTGGCCACAACGGTGAACGGTAATCATGTGCGGTCCCGGGGAGGGCAAAGCGGTTGAATTCTCGCCGATCCGTTCGCGTCTAGATATTCGCGGGAAGGTTGGGTGGCGCGGGTCGGGCGGGAAACGCGGCCTCGGTCTTCGTGGCACAGGCTTTCGAGCCTGTGTCTGCTGAGCTACAGGGCACAGGCTCGAAAGCCTGCGCCACAAGCAGAACCACAGACGAAAGGCCGACCCGGCGCGAACAGGAATTTCGTTTGGAAGCCGCCACGTGGGTGCGGGTACAATGCAGCGGTCAAAGTCCGCCCGCCGCGCGTGCCCCTCACATGCCCGTTGCCGCACCGCCGACACTCGCCGCCGCACCCGACGCCGCGCTGCTCGCCCGGCACGCGGCCGGCGATCGCGCGGCCCTGGACGAACTGTTCCGCCGCTACCGCGGAGTGGCGTACCGGGTCGCCTACCGGCTCCTGGGCCGCGAGGCCGACGCGCTCGACGCGGTGCAGGACGGGTTCGTCAACGCGCTGACGCACCTGGACCGGTTCGGCGGGCGCAGTTCGTTCAAGACGTGGCTCTTGCGCGTGGTGTGCAACGCGGCACTGGACGTGGGCCGGCAGCGGAAGCGCGACGAGCGGGTGCCGCAGGCACCGCCCGACCCCGCGCCGGACCACTTCGGCCCCGACGACTCCGCCCCCGCCGACGCCGGACTCGAACGCGCCGACCTGCGCCGGCTCATTGACGCCGCACTCGCACGGCTCCCCGACGCGCAGCGCCAGACGTTCGTCTTGCACGTCGAGGGGGAACTGACCTATCGTGAAGTGGCCGAAGCACTTGGAATCTCGATCGGGACCGTGATGAGCCGCCTGTTTTACGCGCGGCAAAAACTCAAAGACCTGCTCTCGCACTGCCAACAGCCATGACGCCCTCTCCCCAACCCGACGACCGCGATCCGCTTTCCGCGTATGTGGACGGCGACCCGGAGGCGGTCCGCGCGGCCCACCCGCCGGAGCCGGGCGAAGCGGCGTGGGAAACCGTGCGGCTCCGCATTCACGCCCGGCTGGCCCCGCCCGCCGAGTTGCCGTCCCCGCGGCGCCGGATCGCGCTGTGGGGCGCGGTCGGGGCGGCCCTCACGGCCGCCGCGGCGGTCGTCGCGTGGGTCGCGGTCCGCGTGCCGCCGGCGGTGGACGCGCCGGAAGTCGTCGAAACGCGCCCGCTCGCGCCGGCCCCGCACGACGCAACCCCCGACCCGCTCGCGGAGTTCGCGGTGCTGCCGATGGCCAGCGACGACGAGGTGGTATTGCACCGCGTCCCCGGCGACGGCTGGCTGCCGGTCGGCACGCCGCTCTTGCCGGGCGAACTGGCCCTCGCAACCGCTTCCGAAGTCGAACTGGATGATCCCGACCCCGCGTGGCCGGCCATGACCAAGACGCCCGCCGACGCCCCGATGATCTTTGCCGCCAAGCCCAGGTGAGTCATGTGTTCCCTCCTCTTGACCGCGGTCCTGGTCGTGTCGTGCCCCGGCGACGAGAAGCCGGTGAGTGTGACCGTCGTCATCGTGCTCGCCTCCGAGCAGAACACGACCGTCGATCCGAAGCTGAAGGAACTGGCGAAGGAAGTGCAGAAGCGTGACCCGAAGCTGACCGGGTTCAAGCTGGTGGCGACGGAGTGCAAGTCGGTGCCGGTGGGCGGGTCCGCGACGATCAACCTGACCGACAAGCAGACGCTCAAAGTGACGGTGGACCGGGCGAAGGACAAGGACGGGCGCATCAGCCTGACGCTCAACCCGCCGGGCATGGACGCGGTGACTTACGCGTGCGCGTGCGACAAGTTCTTCCCCGTGGTGACGCCGCACAAGACCAAGACCGGCGAACAGCTCCTGATCGCGGTGATGGCCAAGCCCTGCACCGCCAAGAAGTGAGGGCCGCTCAGCGCCGGCGCTCCAGGCGGGCGCGGAGGTAGGCGACCTGGCGCAACCGCACCTCGGACGGGCCGTCCGGCTCGTAATCCAGCGGCCCGTATTCCCGCACCACGAACTTCAACAGCTCGAACGCCCGCCGGCGGAGCATCGCGTCGCGCCGCTCCATCGCCTCCAGTAGTGTCGGGATCACTGCGGCGCCCCGCGACGCCAGCTCCACCATCGACGCCTTCACCGTGCGGTCGTCCGTCAGCCCCTCCACCGCCCGGCGCAACTTCTCCTGTTCCAGCACCGCGGCCATCGGCCCGCTGACCGGCGCGGCGGCCGGGGGCGGCGTGACCGAAAACGGCGAGGGCGGGGCCGGCGGCGCCGGCGAAAACGCCACCGGTTCCGCGACCGGTCGCGGGGCCGGGGCAACCGTGGGTGTTGGCACCGCGGCGAGCCGCAATGGCGCCGGCGCTACGGGTTTCGGCGCGGGCACGGGCGAAGGAGCGGGTTTGGGTGAAGGCACGGAGATTCCTTCCCCGCGGGTGGCCGCGGCTCGGGCGTCGAAGTGGCGCGTGAATCCGTCTTCCTCGAAGCTCCGGCCGAGGTACGCGTCGATCGCGATCTGGTCGTTCACCAACTGGTGTGGCGTGCCCCGCGTCACCACCTGCCCGGCGGTGATGAGGTACACGCGGTCGGCCGTGCGGAACACCTCGCGCACGTTGTGGTCGGTAATCAGAATGCCGATGCCGGAGTTGGCCAGTTCGCGGATGTTGGCCCGAATGTCCTCGGTCGTCTTCGGGTCCACCGCCGCGAACGGCTCGTCGAGGAGGATGAGTAGCGGCTCGCACACCAGACACCGGGCGATCTCGAGCCGGCGCTTCTCGCCGCCGGAGCACCGGCCCGCGGTGCTTTTCCGCACGGTGTCCAGTTGGAACCGGGCCAGCGCCTCGTTGGTCCGCTCCCAGCGCTCGGCGCGGGTCAGCCGGCGACCGAGTTTGCGGCTCCGCGGGAGCGCCTCCAGAATCGCCAGGAGGTTCCCTTCGACCGAGAGCTTGCGGAACACGCTCTGAGCCTGGTCCAGATATCCCATTCCGCGCCGGGCGCGCTGATACATCGGCAGTCCGGTCACGTCCTCGCCGTTGAACGTCACCCTGCCGTCATTGGGGGCAATCTGCCCGGTTGCCATGCGGAAACTGGTCGTTTTCCCGGCACCGTTGGGACCGAGCAGCCCGACCACCTCGCCCGCGTCCACTGCGAACGACACGCCGTTGACCACCGGCCGCCGCCCGTAATACTTGACCAGCCCCTCGACTTCCAGCAGCGGCATAAGCGCGCACCCCCGCGACTTCGGACGCGGGTGCTTACCCGAACCGATTAAAAGTTTCAAGTTCCAGGTTCCAGGAGTTCCGAGTTGAAAGGCAGGGTACCGAGGCGCAACCCGTGCCCGGAACAACCTGGAATTGGAAACTTCGGAAACTTGGAACGAAAGGCTGAGACCCCGGCGGGTGGGTGGAAGAGCCGGGGTGAAGACGCGGGAGACGCGGCGGGCGGTCAGGAGGTGGCCACGGCGGGTTGCGAGGCGAGCAACTCGCCGATGACCCGGCGGAGCATCTGGCCGGTCGTCATGCCGCGCCGGCTGGCCGCTGCTTCCAGCTCCATTGCCTGCCAAAGTGGCAGCAGCAGGGCCAGTTCGACGACTTCCTGATCGGACCGGGCCGCGTTGGGGGATACGGCATCGAACAGCGGTTGCACGGCGTCACCTGCCCTGGAAGGCGTGTTCGGCGGCTTGGGGCCGTCGGGGTCACGGGCCACTACGGTTCCTCGTTCGCTGGCCCCGCGCAGGGGCATCGTAATCAATCACGCGCGCGTCGGCAAGGCGTGACCGCAGAAGGAGCGGTGACACCGCACCGACGCGAAAACCGTCACGATGCTTGAAACCGCGAGGGTACGAAGAGGAGTCGCGTTTGGGGTAATGCAACGGTAATGCCACCGGGCGCGATCCGGCCCGATTTCGGTTAAAGTGCGATTTGCTCGCGGTTTTGTCCGGCCGAATCCGTAGGCCTCATTTCCGTCTCACGGGCGCCCCGCCTAATCGGCGCGCATTCGCTGTCAAAACGTGTGCAATCAAACTGGGCGTGTGCAGCACACCCCGCCGGCGAGACCATCGATTTTTCGGGGCCGTCACTGAACAGAAAGTGGCGATTTGGTTGGGAAGATCGCCTACCGAAGGGAGGTCGGATTCGGCTACGATGGGAGAACCGCGAGCGCGGGTCGTTCTCACTGGTTCCGACGATTCGGTTGAGCGCGCGGCAAAATCGGAAAAAAATGCCACCGGGCCGGCGCGGGCACGGGCGGAACCGGTTACCATCTCTAATTGCGTAAGTCGCTCGCGATCCGTGTCCGTTCGTTCCACCGCCGCGGCTTCTCGCCCGCACGGAGCAGCCTCCATGTCGAACAACCCCAACGACCCGAAGCCGAAGTCCCCCGAGAACCCGGACGAGCCGAAGCCGGCCGACGGAACCCAGGCCCCCGACGGGGCCGGCGGATCGATGTCCCGGTCCAGCTTTGAAATGACGCTGCCTGGGGCGGCGTCGTACAGCGACCTGCCGCCGGTCGCCCAGCCGGACGCGAACGACGGGTCGGGAACCACGTCCGCGCTGCCCCCGCGCCCACAGGCGGCCCGCCAGGTTACCGGCTCGTTCGACTTCATCAACATCGAAGACGAGATCGCCGCGCTCACGGGGACCACGCCCGCGCTGCCCACCCGGCCCCCCCTCAAGACGCCGGTCCCGACGGAGGCCGACAGCGGACTGCCGCCCGCGCCGAAGGCGCCTTCGACCAACATCGACATCGCGATGCCGTCGGCCGGGTCGGTGCTGATACCGACGCCCAATCCGGCCGATCTGCCGCCCGCGCCCGAGCCCGAGCCACTGTTCACCTCGACCGACGACGTGATCGTGTTGCCACCCGGCCAATCGGCCGTGCCCCCGGCGCCAATGGCGTTCACCATCAGTTCCAGTGACGACATCGACATCGGCCCGGACCCGGGGGCGCCGTCGTCGCAGATCCCCTTTGGCGTGGTCGCGAGCGCCCCGGACGTGACCCTCCCGGACGCGGACGAGCCGAAGCGCCCGATCCCGACCGGGTACGCCGCGAGCGCCCCGGACCTCGACGTTCCCGCGCCCGGCCCCGAGCCGTCGGCCCAGGTTCCGTCGGGGATCATGTCCAGTTCCGGCGACGTCGATCTCGACCCGCCGACGAACACCGACACCGCGAGCAACATTCCCCTCGGGTTCCCCGCGAGCTACTCGGAGGTCGAACTGACCCTGCCCGTGGCCCCGCCGCCGGCGTCCGACGTCACCCCGGGCGTCCTCACCAGTTCGGGCGACGTCGATCTCGGCCCGCCGAGCGGGGCCACGCCGTCGTCGCAAGTGCCGCTGGGGTTCGCGTTCAGTTCCCCGGACCTCGACCTGGGCGAGTTGCCCGACTTGCCGCCGGCGCCGTCCGATTCGGGCACCGGGCTGCCTACCACGCCGTCGTCGCAGGTGCCCATCGGGTTCGCGTTCAGTTCCCCGGACCTCGACCTGCCGATTGACGAGCGGGCGGTCCCGGAGGGGCTGGCGCTCAGCTCCGCGGATATCGACCTCGACGAGGTGCCCGACGAGCCGAACGTGCCGAGCGCCCCGGACATCGGCACGCTGTACCCCACGGGTCGCGACTCGTCGGGCCTGTTCTTCCTCGGCGAAGAGAAACCGCCGCCCCGACCGCCGACCGAAGCCTCGACGCCGGACCTGCCCCCGCTGGGGGTGCCGATGACCGACCCGTCGATGGGCAAGGTGCCGGGGATGGGGTCGAGCGGGGAATTCGGCACGCTCCCGCCGGGCCAGAGCGTCCCGGACATCAACGTCCTGTTCGCCCCGCCCGGGACGTTCCCGGCGGGCGAAAAAGCGGTCCCGGACTTCGACCTGCCACCGGTCCCGCCCGATGCGACCGGTTCGTCCGCCGGCCAGTACCGGGTGGTCCGCCCGTCGGACGGCTGGATCGATCCCGACGCCCCGACCCAATCGACCGACTCGTCCGTGAGCGGACCGGCTTCGTCGCAGACGTTCGGCCGGCCGAACGATACGGCCGGAGATTCCGACGTCTTCGCCAGCAAAACCGCGCCCGACATGCCGCCCGGGGATTCGGACGTGTTCGCGGCCGTGCCCAAGCTCGCGGCGCCGAGCGGCGGGAGTACCCTGCCCGACGGCGACAGCGATCTGCCCCTGGCGGCCGACCTGGCCAGCGACTCCGACCTGCTGACTCGGCGGACCAGCGACCCCGAGTCGATTCACGACATCCCCGACCCGGTGGCCGGGCTGCCGTTCGACTCCTCCACGCTGCCCGACACGAGTCTGCCGTCGAACCAGTCCGATTCGCCCAATTACGGCGCCGCGGCGCGGGGCGGGCCGGACGCGTCGAGCATCCTGTCCGACCTGACCGAACCGCTCGGCCGCTCGAGCGACTCGTCGGTCCAGTTCGACAAACCGGGCATGAGCGGCACGGTCACCGGTAAGCCCCTGGCGGGGTTCGAGCTGACGACCGACAACGAGGACGTGACCGGCTCGCTGGGGGACATCGAGTTGGAGCAGACTGGGTCCGACCTGCTCGGCTCCAGTTCCGACCGGGGCCGGCCGGACGCGGGGCCGACGTCCGACGCGCCGTCGAGCATCTTCAACCGCGAGCGCCCGGCGCCCGCCGGCCGGGAATCAACGGATCCCGAACTCGACGAGGCGGAATTCACCTCGCGGCCCGCGGGGGGCACGTCCGGTGAGGGGGTCGATATGGACGTGCTGTCCCAGGACGAGAACGCGACGATCAACCGGCTGATCGGCGGGGAGGTGACGGACGACTCGAACGAGACCCCGTTGCGGCCCGTCCTGCCCGACGACAGCCGGCCGAACGTGTCGGTGGACTGGATGGCCGAGTCGGCCGAGCGACTGGTCGGTGGGGGCACCCGGCCGACCCCGGCTGCCAAGAAGCCGCCCGCGCCCGAGCCGGCCGTGGACTTCACCGAGAAGAAGACCAAGCCGGAAGCGAAGCCGGTCGCGAAGGACAAGCCGAAGGCGGCCGGGGCCAAGCCGGCGCGGCTCGTGAGCGACAGCGATAGCGCGGAGCGCCTCGACCCGGGCGCCGACGGCGCCCAGAAGCGCAAGCGCGAGAGCCGCAGCCTCATCACCGGCGCGCTCCTCGGTACGGTACTGATGGGCGGCATGGGGGCTGCCGCGTACTTCGGCAACGTGATTCCGCCGCGCGACACCGCCGAGAGGGAGAAACTCCAAAAAGAGGTCCAACAGCAGAAGCAACTGGTGCAAGACCTCCAGGCGAAAGTGCAGCAACCGAACGGTGCCACGATCGAAAAGGAGAACGACGGCGGGCTGTTCGACCGGCTACGGTCACTCGACGGCCCGGCCGGGAAGGACGATCCGGAACTGAAGAAAGTTCGCGAGAGCCTCGAAACGGTCCGCGCCGGCGCGAAGGGCAAGGAGGCGGCGCAGGCCACGGTCCGACTCGGTGTGACGCACCTGCTCGCCGGCGACCGGGCCGCGGCCCGCAAACTGTACGAATCCGCGCTCACGGATTACCCGGCGTACAGGTCCACGTTCGAGGCGCTGCTCGCGAAGATGGCCGCCGAGGACGCCGAAGCGGCGGGCGGGGGCACGTCGTTCAACGCCCCGCGCCGGCTCACCCCGGCCGAGGCCGAACGGCTCCTGCTGTCGGTCACCGTGCTGCTCCAGGACGAGGCAAAAAAGGACGCCGAACCCGAGGAGCCGGGCGTCTACTACTGGAAGGCCGTGAAGCTCGCGAAAGAGGGCAGTTACACGGAGGCGATCGAACTCGTCAAGAAGGCGAAGGACGCACACGTCAAGCGGGCAAAGGCGCTGGCCGGGCGCGGGCTGAACCCGCTCACCGACCCGCTCGAAGAGATGTTCCCGAAGGCGTGTGACGAGATGATCGCCGGCTGGCAGGTGCGGGCCGAGTTGTACAAGAACCCGGTCACCGCCGAGGCGCTGAAGAACAAGACCCTGCCGGCGACCCTCGACGGGCTGGCCAAGGCGGGCAAGGAGCTGGCGGACGCGAAGGCCAGCCTGAAGACCGCCACCGACACCCTCGCGACCGCCAACAACAATCTCACGACCGAGAAGAACAAGGTGACGAAGCTCGAAGGGGAGGTCGCGAAACTCGACAAGGAAGCGAAGGCCGCCAAGACGGCCAAGGAAACGGCCGAGGGTGAACGCGATACTGCAAAGAAGGAACTGGTGGTCGCGCAGACCAAACTCGGCGACGCGGACAAACTGTTCAAGATGATCGGAACCGAACTGGAACCGGCGAAGGTGCTGCCAGAAAAGTGGGCGCCGGCGGACCTCGTGAAAGGGGCGAAGGACGCCGCGGCCTTTGCCAAGGGGAAGGACGCCGAGGCGCTGAAGCTGGCGCGCGAGGAACTGAAGAAGGCCCAAATGGAGGCGACGACCGCGAACACCGCGCTCACCAACCTGAAGACCGATTACAAGAAGGAGAAGGACACGCTCGTCGAGAATCACAAGACCGCGCTCAAGGCCGAGCAAAAGAAAGCGGACGACGCGAAGAAGGAGACGTCCGACCAGAAGACCGCGTTCGAGGGCAAGCTGGCCGAACAGGCGAAGGCGCACGAGAAGCAGTTGGCCGACCAGAAGGCCGTGTACGACGGCCGGTTGGCGAGCGTGATCTCGCCGGCGGAGGTGGTGGACGTCTGGCTGCCGGTGCTGGCCGACCTGCGGCGCCCGGCGGACGCGGCGCCGGCGATGCGGGCTGCGAAGCTCGTGCTCGACAACCCGAAGGCCGGGGCGGAGGACGCGGCGAAGGCCCGCACCGCCAACGGGATGGCGCTGCTCCTCAAGAACGACCTCGCCGGCGCGAAGGACCAGTTCCTGCTCGCCCGGAACAGCGCGGCGTACAAGCCGGCCAAGGACAAGGGCGAGTACTGGGCGGCGGTCGTCGATCGGGGGCTGGAGGCGATCGCCGACCCGCAGGCGCTGGACCGGGTGCCGGTGAAGCCGCCGACCGACCCGCGAGCCTTGACCTGGGCGCTGGACGTGGGCATCCAGGCGTACAAGGCCGGGAAGTTCGATGTGGCGGCTGCGATGTTCGCCGACGCCACAAAGACGGTCCCGGCCGACCCGCTGGGGTGGTACTACCTGGGCGCCGCGCAGTGGGCGCGGGGCGAGGAGGACTTGGCGAAGAAGAACATCGCGCAGGGCGGTCAGCGCGAGCGCGACTCGGCGGTGCCGGGGCGCACGGTGAGCGCGGCGCTGGCCCCGATCCAGGGCGCCGCCCGCACCGCGATCGATCGCGTGCGGCCGTAAGAAGCGACCCGTAACGAAAACGGCGGGGCCGGAACCCTTGCGAGTTCCGGCCCCGCCGTTTTCGTCAGAGCAACGATGTCACCGCCCAAGCCAGCCGGTAACACGCCAAATCAGAAATACAGCAACAAGTCCGAGAGCGACAACCGCCGCCACGATAGCCGCCGAACCCCACGACCAAGAACCATCATGTGGGACGGTACCACAGAACGGTCCCATCGGCTCCAACCGGGCGTTCGCGCTGTTGTCGATCGTGCGCAACACCTTGCCGGTTCGCAGATCCGTGACCGTCGTGACCAAATATGCGTCCGTGGACACGCCTATCATTAGCTCAGGCAGGTAGTCCGTCCGCTCGTTCACTCCCTGCTCTCGGGCGAACCGCCACAGTTCCTTGACCCGACCATCCTCCGTCCAGATTTGCGTTCCGACGAACTCGGGACGGCCCTCTTCATTGTAGCGCTTCGTTCGTGCGGTCACGAGAAAGCTGCCGTCGCGCGCCGGGCGGATGTGCATGACGTGGGCGAAAGTGCCGAGGTCTTGCTTTGTTAGCTCGCCCACCCGAACGACCGACAGGTGTTCGACGGGTTCCAGGCCGGAACTGCGAAACGCGACGTGCTTCCCGTCGGTCGAATACCGCACCGGCGCGTCGCCAGCGAGTTCGGTGGCCGTCTGGGAAGACGTTAACACATCGAAGCTGCTCAGCTTCCGATTCCAGTCGATCAGGAAGCCGCTGGTACCATCAGGCCCGAGCGCGACCGACATGATACCAGTCGGGTTTGGTGGAAAGAATTTGCCACCGATCCGCCCGCCGGTTCGAACGTCGAGTACGATCGCCTCTTGCCCACAGGCCACAACCCGCTCGCCGTTCCCCGCGAAGCTCACGTCCCAAATGTCGCGCAATCCGTCGTTAGGGGGCTGGTAGTCCCAGAGGCACTCGCCGGTTTGGGCATCCCACAACCGGAGATTGCCACCGTCCGCACAGCCAACGAGCAAGCACTTCTCATCTGGGGAAAGAGCAATACACCTCACCCGAGCTGGAGCCGGGAACCGGTGAACGACCTCGCCGTCAGCCGTGCGGTACACGGCGACGCTGTTCCATGCGTCCTGCGCGACGAACCGCGTGCCATCGGTGAAGAGGATCGCGTGCCGCGGGCGCGTGTCATAGCTGGCGTCTGCGGCTACCGGCACGGAGCAGCAAAGCACCGCGACGAACAGTCCGCCCAGACACATCACACGAGCGGCGCGTGACATCGGATCACCTTCGGTGCTCAGGCGCGGAACCTTCCCGTTCCATCCTACTCCTTCTTCAGCGAGAACTGGTCGAACAATCGGCCCTCTACGTCGAACGCCTTCAGGTTGAACGTGCCGTTGTGAACGGTGACGTAGCAGAAGTGGTAGTCCGAGCGGAACTCCTGCTTGAAGAACGCCGGCGTCGGGGCGAAGTTCTCCAGGCGCCCGCCGCCGCCCCCGCTCGTCACGTACACCACGCCCTCCTTCGGGTCCACCTTCCCGGCGCGGATCGGCCACGTGCGCTCGTACACGTGAATGTGTCCGTTGAACACCACATCGACCTTGTGCTTCTCGTAGAGTTCCACGAAGGATCGGACGCGCACGTCGCCGGCGGTCGTGCCGGCCTTCCACGTGTTGCCGAAGTCGTCGTCGTCCGACGAGTACGCCGGGTGGTGGTGATAGCACACCTTCCACTTCGCGGTCGAGGCCGCGAGCGCCTTGTCGAGCCACTTGTACTGCTCGCCGTCGGCCTTGAGGTTGCGCTTCGTGTTGGTGTCGAGCACGAAGAAGTCGGTGTTGCCGTAGGTGAACTGGTAGTAGTATTCGGGTTTGGGCAGCGCGAAATACTTGTAGTAGTACGGGTGGTCCTTCTCGTGGTTGCCGATGCACGGGAACACCGCGACCCGGCCGAACAGCTCGTTGCACGGCCGGAACAGGTCGCCGGTCCACTGGAGTTTGGAGGCGCCGTCGTCCACCACGTCGCCACAGTGGACGACGAAATTCGGGCGCCGCTCCCACATTAACTTCGCGACCTTCCCCGTGACGACCGGGTTCCGCTGCGTGTCGCCTACAACAGTAAAGCTGAAGGCATCGCCCGGCCCCGGGGCGGTCATGAACGTGAGCGGCTTGCTCTCCAGCTTCCGGCCCTCGGCGTCCGTACACACGACGCGATAGAAGTATTTGGTGTTCGGTTCGAGGTTCGTGAGTGGTACTTCGCCCATCGTATCGGGCTTCTCGACCTTCGCGAGTTGCTTCGGCGGGAACGTGGAGCCGTACTCCACGACCGCGGTGCAAGGTTCCTCGATTTCCCACATCACCGTGATTCCCGTTCGCGTGACGGACTGCAAGTACGGCTCCACAACGAACTTCGGCCCTTCGGGAACTGCCGAGGGCAATTCGGCGAGCGCCTTATCGGCCTCGAAATGAGCCGCGACCTGATCCGCGGCGACCGCGTGCGGGCACAGCATCACTTCCCGGATCGCGCCCCGCATCGGGAAGTCCTCGTCGTCGTCCTTGTAGCGCCCGATCATGAGCGGAGCGTTCCGCGCATACATCACCGAACCGGACTGCTCGGCGCTCGTCGCGTCCGGTCGGCCGTTGACGAACAGTCGCATCTGTTTTCCGTCGTACACCGCCGCGACGTGGTACCACTGCCCGCGGACGTACTCCGTTTGCGATTCGAGGTACGTCAGCTTCTTGGTCGCGGCGGTCGCGAGGCCGAAGTAGAACTTCTTCTTGTTGAACCCGACAACGAAGCCGAACTCCGCCGGGCCGTTGTCCTGGAAGCACCCGAGGAACGCGCCCCACTCGGTCGGCTCGTCGATGCGGACCCACGCGACGACCGTCAGCGCCTCCTTCGGCAAGAACAGTGCGTCGGGCGTCACGCGGGGCTTCACCATCACGCCATCGTCGGGGCCGGTAAGATGGAGGTGCGGGGTGGGGCCGTCGGCGACCGTTGGGGCGCCGAGAACTGTACCGGGAAGCTTCCCGCAGCGGTCCACGACGGTCTTCCCGTTCACGCCGTCGGTATCGAAGACCCAGTGCGCGACCGGTTTGAGGTCGGGTTTCGGCGCCGCGGAGGAGCTGCTCCACACGAGCGCGAGCGTAACCACCGCGCCCACGCACACGGCCGCGCCGAGTTTCGTCCACGTTTTCGCCACGGTACACCCCTGTAAAGTAGTAGGCACACTCCGTGTGCCGTCGCTATTGTGCTGTGTATAGCGACGGCACACGGAGTGTGCCTACTACTTTGAAGCAACGTCATGTCGGACTGGTTACGAGTCACCGACGAGGTGCGGGCCGCGGTCGCCGCGGGGCGGCCGGTGGTCGCGCTCGAATCGACGCTCATCGCCCACGGGCTGCCGTGGCCGGTGAACCTCGAAACCGGGCGCGAGTCGGAGGCCGCGGTGCGCGCCGCCGGCGCGGTCCCGGCAACGATCGCGGTACTCGCCGGCATACCCACAGTCGGCCTGTCCGACGCGCAGTTGGAGTTACTCGCGCAAACGCCGGACGTGCGGAAGGCGAGCCGGCGCGATTTGGGCGCGGCGGTCGCCCTGAAGCAACACGCGGCCACGACCGTCTCCGCGACAATGGCCCTGGCGCACGCGGCGGGCATTCGCGTGTTCGCGACCGGTGGCATCGGCGGCGCTCATACCGGCGAGGAGCCGTTCGACATCTCGTCCGACTTGACGGAACTGGCCCGCACGCCGGTGTTGGTGGTGTGCGCCGGGGCCAAGAGCATTCTGCACCTGCCGCGAACGCTCGAAATCCTCGAAACACTCGGCGTGCCGGTGGTGGGCTACCGCACCGACACCTTCCCGACCTTCTACGTGCGCGATCACACCCCGGCGCTACCGGTGTCGGCGCAGGTCGATTCGCCGGCGGAGGCCGCGGCGCTGTTCGCGGCGCACGTGCGGATGGGCGGGAGCGGTGTCGTGTTGGCGCAGTCGTGTCCCGTGGAAGTTGCAGTATCGGCAGCGGAATTCAATGCGTGGCGTGCCGACGCCGAGCGGGCCGCGAGTGCCGCCGGCGTGACCGGGGCGAAGGTGACGCCGTTCCTGCTGGCGCGGATTGCGGAACGGAGCGGCGGGAAAACGCTCGCGGCGAACCGCGCGCTGATCGTGGCCAACGCGCGGCTCGCGGCCGAGGTCGCGGGGACGCTCGCGTGATCCAGTTCCGCTGCTGGTACTGCAACCGCACCCACGTGCGCCCCGACGAACACGTCGGGCAGCGGTTCGCGTGCGGGTGCGGCCGGCGCGCCAAAGTGCCGAAGCGCTCCGGCGGATCGAGCAAGGTGCGCTCGCCGCTCGACTGGGTCATCGAGTCGGTGGTGTACGGCGGGACCGGCGCGCTGATCGGGTTCGTGCTGGCGATCGCGATCTTCGCGCGCATCCCGCTCGTGCGCCGGCCGCTGGAAGTGACGATCGCGCTGACCGTGTTCGGCCTCTTGGCGGGCGCGCTGTTCGGCGAGCGCGGGATCAACTGGCTCGGCCAGAAGCTCCGCGACCGCGAGACCGGGTGAACGAACTTTCGTGCGCCCGCGGGCGATTCTCACGCCCACGGGGCGCCCGCGCGGACGGTCTGCGGGTTGCGCTTCGCGAACTCCTCGATCAGTTCGCGGCTCCTGTCGTCCACCTTCCCTGCGGGCACTTCCACCTTGAACACCAGATACTGATCGCCGCCGGCGATGCCCTTGCCGCGGAGCCGCAGTTTCTTGCCGCCGGACGTGCCCGGCGGGACCGTCACAGTCAGTTTCGTACCGTCGAGTGTCGGGACATCGACTTTCGTGCCCAGCACCGCCTCCGCGATGCTCACCGGCACGTCGAGGAAGATGTCGCTGCCCTCGCGCCGGAAATAGGGGTGCGGGGCGATTTTCACCTTCAGCAGTACATCCGAACCGCCGGTCGCGGCGGCCGGGACGCGGAGCTTCTTCCCTTCCTCGATCCCCGCGGGCACCTTCACGTCGATCCGGTGCCCGTCGATCTCCATCGCCACGCTGCCGCCGTTCGCCGCAACGTCAAACGGCACTGTCACTTCCGACTCGACGGCCTCCGCACGCCGCGGGCGCTGACCGCGAGTCTTGCGCCGCGGGCCGCCGCCGAACAGGTCGTTCAAATCGACGTTCCCGCCCCCGCCGCCCATTCCGCCGCCGAACAGGTCGAACAGTTGTTGCGCCGCGGCCGGGTCGAACGGCATTCCGCCCGCGCCGCCGGGGAACCCGGCGCCGGGAAAGCCCCCACCCGGGAAGCCACCCGCGCCGCCGGGGAAGCCGGTTTGCGAGCCGGCGAACCCGAACTGGTCGTACTGGGCCTTCTTGTTGGCGTCGCCCAGAATATCGTGCGCGGACTGCACTTCCTTGTAGTTGGCGTCCGCGGTCTTGTCACCGGGGTTGCGGTCCGGGTGGTACTTCTTGGATAGCTTGCGGTACGCCTTGTTGATCTCCTCCGCGGTCGCGGACCTGGAGACGCCGAGCACTTCGTAGGGGTCGCGGGGCATAGTTGTGGTCGTGGTCATGGTCGGAATTCACAGGACGAACCAGGGTTATTGTATCGGCGCGCGTCGGCGCCCGTGGGGTTAGATTCGGCCCCGGTCGCGCGCGATTCAGGCCCGGTGAGGAGTTGTGGGAAGATCGCTCCGCCGATGTGCTCGCAGAGCGTTCGGGGGCGCCCGGCGAAACCGCGGCACCGGCAAAAATTCACCAAATTGTGCAAACCGCGACCACTACGCGCGCTTCTCGGCGACGCGGTACACCTCGACCGTGCCGTCGGTCAGCCCGCGGGCCAGGTAGCGGCCGTCCGGGGTGAGCGCAAAGCTCGTCGCGGTCCCTTCGGGCAGTTCATACGCCTGCCGCGGCTTGCCCGTGCGCAGTTCCCAGTTCGTCACCCGGCCCTTCGCCCCGACGCTCACCAGCGAATCGCCGTCCGGGGTGATGAGTACCAACCGCGTACCCCCGGACGGAGCGGCGAGTTCGGTCCGCACCGTCGGTTTGATGGCCGCAATGTCCCACACGCGGATCGTGCCGTCGCGCCCCGCAGTCGCCGCGAGCTTGCCGTCGGGCGAAACGGTCACGGTATCGAGTTCGCCCGTGTGTTGCAGAAGCGACCGCTGGCTCGACCGGATGCGGCTCAGCGCCCATACGCGGGCCGTGCCGTCTTGCGCGGCGGTGATGACACCCTGCCCGTCCGGGGCGAACGCCACCGACCGGATCGCGCCGGTGTGGCCCGGGAGCAGCGTGCGCGCCTCGCCGCCGGTCGCCGTACTCGGCTCCCACACGCGAAGCGTCTGGTCCTCGCCCGCCCCGGCGATCAGCTTCCCGTCTGGCGAAAAGGCGAGCGCGTCGATTCCCCGTTGACCGCCGCGCAGCACTCGGATCTCCGCCGCCCCCTTGTCGGTCACGTCGAACAGCGAAACCGTACCGGCCGCGGACCCGGCGGCCAGGAGGCGGCTGTTGGGCGCGAAGGCCAACCCGCGGATGCCGTCGCCGGACACGCGGAACGCGGCCCGCTCGCCGGGCTTGCTGCTGGCGATGTTCCAGATGCGCCCGCTGCCGTCGCGGGTGCCGGAGGCCAGGAGGCACCGGTCCGGGGTGAACGCCAGCGCCGCGACGGCGCCCGTGTGCCCCCGCAGGCTGGCGAGCACTTTGGCCTGGCCCAGCGGACACGCGCTGGTGGTAGTTGGAATGGTCGTTTGCATGTGGTCGGCTTCCGGCGATTTCGGGCGCTTGTCGGTACTCTAGATCGCAAAATCGCCCGCGGGGGTTTGATCCGCGGGTTCTTTTTTGCGTGGCGTGAATCGCGTACAAAGGGCATATCACGCGCTCCGTTCTGGAGGTTCATATGACCGTGTTTTTCCGCCCGGCGATCGGCGCCGCGCTCCTGCTGGTGCTCGCGCTTCACGCCCCGGCCGTCATTTCGGCTGCCGACGCCGCGCCGATTGTGCTACGCGCACAACCGGCTGCGCCGGCGGTGAAGCGACCGATGAAGGTCGAAGACCTGTTCGCGTTCAAGCGGGTCGCGGCTCCGCAGATTTCCCCGGACGGCAAGACCGTCGTGTATCAGGTCGCGACGGTCGATCTGGAGAAGAACAAGAGCAGCACCGCGCTGTGGATCGCCCCGGCCGACGGGAAGGGCGCCCCCAAGCCACTCACCGACCCCAAGGGCAAGCGCGACGCCAACCCGCGATGGTCACCCGATGGCGAGCGCATCCTCTTTGAGTCGAACCGCTCGGGTTCGTCGCAACTGTGGGTCGTTGGCGCCGACGGCGAGCCGAAGCAACTCACCGACATCAGCACCGGGGCCGCGAGCGGTATGTGGTCGCCGGACGGCACACACGTCGCGTTCGTGTCGAGCGTGTACCCGGAGTTCAGCGCGAAGCCGTTCGCCGAAAGTGACAAACTGAACAAGCAAAAGGACGAGGAGATCGAGAAAAGCCCGGTGAAGGCGAAGACGTTCACGAAACTGTTCTACCGCCACTGGGACGAGTACATCGGCGACAAGCGGCAACACCTGTTCGTCTGTGGAGTCGACGGCAAGGGCTGTCGCGATGTCACCCCCGGCGATCGGGACGCGAACCCCACGTCCAGCACGTTCGACAGCGGCGAGAACTTTACCTTCACGCCCGACGGCAAGCACCTGGTGTTCACCGCGGTGCCGGAGAAGGACGAGGCGTGGAGTACCAACTACGACATCTGCCGCGTGTCGATCAACAATACATCTCCGAAGTGGGAAACGCTGACCGCGGACAACAAGGCCGCCGATGGCGGGCCGAAGTTCTCCGCGAGCGGCAAAAAGTTAGCCTGGCGCGCGCAGAAGAAGCCCGGCTACGAGGCCGACAAGTGGGACATCCTGGTGGCCGACTGCAACCCGGACGGGACGCTCGCGGGCAGGCCGGCGCCCGCGACAGCGAAGTACGACATCTCGGTGAACGAGTTCGTCTGGACCGGCGGGTTCGACCGCGCGTTCCTGTTCACCGCCGACGCCGGCGGCACCACCCCGGTGTTCATGGTTCAGGCCGACGGCACCGGGTTCAAGGCGGAGTACGCGGCCGGCGCGTGCGGATCGCTGTCGGTGTCGCGAAAGCGGGAGATGGTCGCGTTCACCGAGGCCGCGATGCACCACCCGGCGGAGGTGAAGGCGTACCGGTGGGCCGACGAGAAGCCCAAGCCGCTGAACGTGAGCAACGCGAACGAGAAACTACTGGCCGAACTCGACCTGCCGCGCCCGCAGTCGTTCGAGATCCCGGTCGAGGGCGGGGTGAAGATGCAGATGTGGATCTTGAAGCCGCCAGGGTTCGACCCGAAGAAGAAGTGGCCGGTGGCGTACCTCGTTCACGGTGGGCCGCAGGGCGCGTGGGAGGACAGTTGGAGCTTCCGCTGGAACGCGCAGGCGTGGGCGGCGCAGGGGTATGTCGTGGCGATGCCGAACCCGCGCGGCAGCACCGGGTTCGGGTTCAAGTTCATGGACGAGATCACCGGGGACTGGGGCGGCAAGTGCTACCGCGACCTCGTCGCCGGCCTCGACTTCCTCGAAACCTCACCTTACGTGGACAAGGACCGGATCGCGACCGCTGGCGGGAGCTTCGGCGGGTACAT
>CAZBXY010000061.1:0-30265 GCA_964495365.1 uncultured Frigoriglobus sp.
TGGGCGTGCGTGCAGCGGGCGATGTCTTCGGCGCTGCCCCTAAACTCCATGATCGTCACGCACTCGGCGATCAGGTCCGACGCCCGCGGGCCGAGGATGTGAACGCCCAGTACGCGATCGGTTTTGGCGTCCGCGATCACTTTGACGTACCCGTCCTGCTCGTCCATCGCCTTCGCGCGGCCGGTCGCGCTGAACTTGAACTTCCCGACGCGATACTCGACGCCCTTCTCTTTCACTTGCTCCTCGGTGAGGCCGACCGACGCCACCTCCGGCCAGATGTAGATGACAGACGGGATCGCGTCGTAGTTCATGTGCGGTTTCATGCCGGCCAGCGTTTCGGCGAACACCACGCCCTCTTCGCTGGCCTTGTGGGCGAGCATCGGCCCCGCGATGAGGTCGCCGATCGCGTAAATGCCCGGCACGTTCGTCTGGAAGTGTTCGTCCACATCGATGCGCCCACTCTTCGCATCGTACTTCACGCCGACTTCATCCAAACCCAGCCCCGCCGTGTACGGTCGGCGGCCGACCGAAACCAGCACGCGATCGCCGGCGAAGCTCAGTTCCTTCCCGTCCTTGCTCTGCGCCGTGACGGTGACGGTATCGCCGGCGACCTTCGCCCCGGTCACTTTCGTATCGACGTGAATCTCAAATCCTTGTTTGGTGAGGATCTTGTGAACCTCACCCGCAATTTCGCCGTCACAAATTGCGAGAATGCGCGGTAAAAACTCCAATACCGTCACTTTGGAACCGAGGCGCTTCCATACAGAACCGAGTTCCAGCCCGATATAGCCCCCGCCAACAACAATTAAATGCTTCGGCACCGGGTTAAAGTTCAGTGCTTCTGTCGAACTGACGATGCGCTTACCATCAAACTTCATGAACGGCAATTCGGTACTCTCGCTCCCGGTCGCGAGCAGGATGTTCTTCGCCTCAAGTTCGCTCTTCTTCCCGTCCGCAGTCGTCACCTCAATCTTGTTGCCCTTGAGCAGTTTCCCCGCGCCGAACACCGGCGTTACGCCGTACTTCTTGAACAGATATCCGACGCCGCCGGTCAGTTCGCTCACCACCTTGTCCTTGCGCTTCAGCATCGTGTCGAGGTCGAGCGCGACACTGCCGACCTTGATCCCGTGCCGCGACAGCTTGTGCATCGTGGCTTCGTACATCTCGGACGAGTCGAGCAACGCCTTACTCGGAATACAGCCTACATTTAGGCACGTGCCGCCGAGCGCCTTGTTCTCGCGCTTCTCGACGCACGCGACCTTCAGCCCGAGCTGCGCCGCGCGGATCGCGGCCGTGTACCCGCCCGGCCCGCCGCCGATCACGACAAGGTCGTAGCTGTCCGCCATGAATGCCTCAGAAGGAGAAGGCGAACGGCCGGTGTCAGCCGGCCGGTGGTCGGGGACGCGGAACACCGGCCGGCTGACACCGGCCGTTCGCCTCAGATTTCCAACAACATCCGTTCCGGGTTCTCCACACACTCTTTAATGCGCACCAGGAACTGTACGGCTTCCCGGCCGTCAATGAGGCGGTGATCATAGCTGAGTGCGAGGTACATCATTGGGCGAATCACGATCTGGTCATTTACCACCACGGCTCGTTTCTGGATGGAGTGCATCCCCAAAATCGCAACTTGCGGCGGGTTGAGGATCGGCGTACTCATCATCGAGCCGAAGATGCCGCCGTTGGTGATGGTGAACGTGCCGCCCTCGAGGTCCGCGACCGTCACCTTGCCGTCGCGAGCTTTCTTCGCGACCGCGGCGATTTCCTTCTCGATCTCGGCGAAGCCGAGCGCGTCGGCGCCGCGAATCACCGGCACCATCAGTCCTTTCTCGGTGCTGACCGCGACGCCGATGTCGTAGAAGTGCTGATGAATGATGTCGGTGCCGTCGATCCGCGCGTTCACGAGCGGGAACGCCTTCAGCGCCTCGATCGCGGCCTTCACGAACACCGACATGAAGCCGAGCTTGACGCCGTGCTTCTTCTCGAACCGCTCGTTGTATTTCGCCCGCAGTTCCTGGATCGCCGTCATGTCGGCTTCGTTGAAGGTGGTGAGCGTCGCGGTGGTGTTTTGCGATTCGAGCAGTCGAGTTGCGATCCGCCGGCGGATCGGCGTCATGGCTTCGCGCGTGGTGCGCGTGCCTGCGGGAGCGGGTGTCGGTTTCGGAGCGGGTTTGCTTTCACCGGCCGGCTCACGCCGACCGTTCGCCTCGGCCGGCGCGGCTGCCGCGATGGCGTCTTCCTTCGTGATGCGCCCGGCGCGGCCGGTGCCCTTCACGTCTTCGGCTTTCACGCCGGCTTCAGCGAGAACGCGCTTCGCGGCCGGCGAGGCGATCACCTCGCTTTTGGGCGTCTCACGCGGGCCCGGGGCCGGGACCGCGCCCGAGGGCTTCGGCGTGGTCATCCGGGCCGTCGCGTCGGTATCAATCTGCGCGACGACCGCGCCGATGGCGACCGTTTCGCCCTCCTTCACGAGGTGCTTCACCACGCCCGACGCCGGCGCGACCACTTCTTGAGAGGCCTTGTCGGTGCCCATCTCGAACAGCGGTTCGTCGGCCTTCACGAACGCGCCGTCCGGCTTGAACCACCGGTTGAGGGTCGCCTCGGTGATCGATTCGCCGGCTTTGGGGACCGTGACTTGTTCGACTGGCATGAGTGCCTCTTGGAAATGCAACCTAACCCCGCTCGCTTCGCTCGCTGCCCCTTCCCTAAGAAGGAAGGGGCGAAGACAATGCAGGTCTTTCTCCCCCTTCCTTTCTAGGGAAGGGGGCCGGGGTTAGGTTCTGCGCTATGCGCCGGCCTCGCCCGCCTTGGCCTTCGTGATCGCCGTCTTGTCGTGTGCGGCGCCGTTGCCGTTGGCCTCCGGCGCGCTCACCCAGCCGTAGCGCCCCGGCCCCACCGGCCCCGACGGGGTCGGAGCGAACGCGCCCTCCACGAGCAGCTTCTGCTCCTTCTCGTGAACGTGGTGCGAGCCGGTCGCGGGGCTGGCGCTGGCGTCGCGCCCCACATACTCGAAGGGGAAGTTCATCGCCCGCAGCCGCGGTTCGGCGAACGTCCAGCCGCCCATGTTCTGCGATTCCTCCTGCACCCACACCCACTCGCGGGCGCGCCGGTAGCGGCCCAGCACCGCGGCGAGCTGCGCCTCGGGCCACGGGTAGAGTTGTTCGAGCCGCACGAGCGCCACGGCCTGCGTGCCGAGTTCCTCACGCTTCTTCGCCAGGTCGTAATACACCTTGCCGGAACACACCAGTACCCGCGTCACCTGATCGGGATTGGATTTGTCGTCCAGCACTTCATGGAAGCTGTTGCCGGTGGTGAATTCCGATACCGGCGACACCGCGGCCGGGAGCCGCAAGAGGCTCTTGGGCGTCATCACGACCAGCGGCTTGCGGAACTTTCTGCGAACCTGCCGCCGCAGGAGATGGAAGTATTGCGCGGGCGTCGTTGGGTACGCGACCTGGATGTTGTCCTCTGCGCACATCTGGAGGAACCGTTCGAGCCGCGCCGAGGAGTGTTCCGGCCCCTGGCCCTCGTAGGCGTGCGGAAGCAGCAGCACGAGGCCACTGGAGCGGTTCCACTTCGATTCGCACGACGTCAGGAACTGGTCAATAATAACTTGCGCGCCGTTGGCGAAGTCGCCGAACTGCGCTTCCCACATCACGAGCGTGTCCGGGGCGTCGAGCGAGTAGCCGAACTCGAAGCCCATCACCGCGGCCTCGGAGAGCGAGCTATCGATCACGTCGAACGGGGCCTGGTTGGGGTCGAGGTTCCCCAGCGGGTAGTAGTCAGCACCGGTCTCGTAATCGACGACGACCGCGTGCCGCTGCGTGAACGTGCCGCGCCGGCTGTCCTGCCCGCTGAGGCGCACCGGCGTGCCTTCGAGCACGAGCGAGCCGAACGCGATCGCTTCCCCGGTGCCCCAATCGACCGTGAGCCGCTTCTTGATGTTCTCCGAGCGACCGACGAGCGTTTTGAGCAAGTTCGGGTGAACGGTGAAGCCCGCGGGGAACGTGCCGAGCGCGTCGCCGATGCGGTCGAGCGTGCGCTCCGAAATGCCGGTTTGCAGCGCGTCGTGAACGTAACGGTTCGTGAAGCCCTTCCACAGTCCAGAAAAGCCCTCCATCCCGCGCTTCTTGCTCTCGCCCTTCTTCACCATCTCCTTCACTTGCTTGTGCGCGGTCTCCATCTCCTTGCGGTATTCGGCGGCGATGGTGTCGGCGTCGCGGAGGGATTCGGCGAGTTTCTCGTCGAACTCGCGGCCGAGGTCGGCGGTCACCGCCGCCGCGACCCCGCTCTCTTCCGGCTGCCCGGCGAGCTGCGCCGCGTACACACTCGAAATCGGCGGCTTTTTCGCAATCACTTTCGCCTGAAGGGGCTGCGTGTACCCCGGGTTGTCGCCCTCGTTGTGCCCCCACCGCCGGTAACACACCAGATCGATGACCACGTCGCGTCTGAACTGCTGCCGGAACTCCAGTGCGAGTTCCGTCATCGCGACGCACGCCTCCGGGTCTTCCGCGTTCACGTGGAAGATCGGCGCCTGGATGAACTTCGCAATGTCGGTGCAGTATTGCGTGCTACGGCTGTCTCGCGGGTTCGTCGTGAAACCGATCTGGTTGTTCACGACGATGTGGATGGTGCCGCCGGTGCGGTAGCCGGCGAGGTTCATCAGGTTGAACGTCTCCATGATGACGCCCTGCCCCGCGAAGGCCGCGTCGCCGTGGATCAGCACCGGAACGCCCGTCGTGCGCTCCTTGTCGCCGTGTTTGCGCTGCTTGGCGCGTACCCGGCCTTCCACCACCGGGTTGACGATCTCCAGGTGGCTGGGATTGGGCGCGACCGACAGGTGAACCGTCCCGCCGCCGGCGGTCGCGATGTTGGCGGAGAACCCGAGGTGGTACTTCACGTCGCCGTCGCCGTCGTGCGTCGAGAGCGGGAGGTAGTTGTCCTCGAACTCGTTAAAGATTTCGGCGAACGGCTTGCGCAGCGTGTTGACGAGTACGTTCAGCCGGCCCCGGTGGGCCATCCCGATGACGATCTCTTTCACGCCGAGCGCCGGTCCGCGCTCGGTGAGGGCGTCCAGTACCGGAATGAGCGTCTCGCCGCCCTCGAGCGAGAACCGCTTCTGCCCGACGTACTTGGTGTGGAGGAATTTCTCGAACAGTTCCGCCTGGTGGAGCGTGATGAGGATGCGGTACTTCTGCCGGAGCTTGAGGTTCGGGCGGTTGCGGGTCCGCTCGATGCGCTCGGCGATCCACTTGCGCACGTCGAGCGAGTCGATGTGCATGTACTCGATGCCGGTCGTGCCGCAGTAGGTCTCGCGGAGCAGCTCGATGAGGTCGCGGAGGACGATGGCCCCGTCGAAGCCGAAGATCATGCTCCCGTCAACGGTGCGGTCGAGGTCGCTCTCGGACAGGCCGAAGGTTTCAAGTGCGAGGAGCGGACTGGGCGGAGGCGGGTCGGCTGAGAGCGGGTCGGTATGGGCCTGCAGGTGCCCGGCCTGCCGGTACCAGTAGACGAGCCGCACGACCCCGGTTTGCACCCGCACATCGACGGGCACGCCCGCACTGGCCGCCGGCGGCGCGGTCCCGGGAAGGCGCCCGGCGAACTGGATCCCCGCGAAGAAGCCCTGCCAGCTCGCATCAACGGAAGAGGGGTCTTGTTGCCACCGGCGGAACTGCTCGTCCACGAAATCGGCGTTCTCGCTGAACATGCAGTTGGCTCCGTCTGGCTGGGCGCCCGCGCCGCGCTCACTTGCACGGGCGCGGTCTAGGTACTGATAGTACGACCCGCGCGCGGGGCAAGGCGAACGCGCGGGCGCCCGCCTTCAGAAGAATTATACCCGCATTGTCGGGCCGCGAGAATTGGAACGCCAGCCCGGTTCTACAGTGTGACCAGCGCGCTGCTCCACGTCAGCCCGCCGCCGAACGCGACCAGCAGCACCGTGTCGCCCGGCTTGCACCTGCCGGACCGCAACGCCTCGTCCAGCGCGATCGGCACACTCGCCGCCGACGTGTTCCCGTACCGGTCCAGGTTCACCACCACCTTCTCCTTCGGGAACTCGCTCGACTCCAGCGCCGCGTCGATGATCCGCTGGTTCACCTGGTGGGGGATCAGCACATCGATCCCGCTCAGCCCCAGTTCGCGGATGTCGGTCTGGGCCTGCTCGATGAGTTCCACCATGCGCGTGACCGCGAACCGGAACACCTCGCGCCCGCTGATCCGCATGTAGTCCAGGCGCTGCAACTGCGGCGGCCCGGGCGGCGGGTTCGGGGTGACGCGGCTGGGTACCTGGATCAGTTCCTGGCGCGAGCCGTCTGAATAGAGCCGGATCATCCTGACGCCGGCGTTCAAAACCGGCGTGCCGGACAGCACCACGGCCCCGGCCCCGTCGCCGAACAGGATGCACGAGTTGCGGTCGGTGTAATCGACGATCCGCGTCAGCACCTCGGCGCCGACGACCAGCGCGTGACGCGCGGCCCCGGTGCGCACGTACTGCGTCGCGACCGACAGGGCGTAGAGGAACCCGGAACACGCGGCGCTGATGTCGAACGCGGGGATCTGGCGGCACCCCAGCCCGGCCTGGATCAGGGTGGCGTTCGAGGGCGACATGAGGTCCGGGGTGATGGTCGCGCAGACGATCAAATCGATGTCGTGCGGGGTCAGCCCGGCGGCCTCGACCGCGGCGCGGGCGGCGATGGTCCCCATCGAAGCCGAGGTTTCGCCCAGCCCGGCGAACCGGCGCTCGCGGATCCCGGTGCGGGTGCGGATCCACTCGTCGGAGGTGTCGAGGTTGAGAACGTCGGTGAACTCTTCGTTGGGCACGACCCGGGCGGGCAGACAACTTCCGGTGCCGCGCAGGGTCACCCCGAGCAGTTGTGTCATCGCGTCGTCACGGGAAAGCGGGAACGGGTGTCACGCCGGATATGTGTACAGAAACGCCCCCCGCCCGCAAGCCGGGAAGCGGGGCGCGGTTGGTCGAACCGGCCCGCGATGGTATCATCGCCTGTACCCTTCAGGGAAAGGTATCTTGAGTGTGAACGAGGATACGAACAGCGTCGAAGCCCCGTGGTACGCCGGCGGGTTGCCGTTCACCTGCACCCGCTGCGGGGACTGCTGCACCGGCGCGCCGGGGTACGTCTGGGTTACCGACGACGAACTCGCGGCCGTTGCCGCGTTCCTCGGCCGGCCGGTCGCGGAGGTCCGCGAGCTGCACACCCGCACGGCCCGCGGCAAACGCACGCTCCGCGAGAAGTCCAACGGCGACTGCGTCTTCTTTGAGCGCGGAAAGGGCTGCACGGTGTACCCGGTGCGCCCGCCGCAGTGTCGCACGTGGCCGTTCTGGGACAGCAACGTCGAGACGCCCGAGGACTGGAAGAAGACCTGCGACGACTGCCCCGGGGCCGGCACCGGCGAACTCATCCCGGTCGAGGAAATCTCCCGCCGGCTGAAGGTCATCAAGATGTGAGGCGCCTGATGATTCGCGCGCTCCTTGCGCTGTTCGTGGCCGCTTTTCTCACGCCGGTCGCCGCGGGCGCCGATCCGGTCGTTGTGGGGCACCGCGGACTCCCGACGCACGCGCCGGAGGAGACGCACGCCACGTTCCGCGCGTGCATCGAGCTGCGGATCGGCATCGAACTCGACGTGCGCCGCACCCGCGACGGCCAGCTCGTCTGCATTCACGACGACAGTGTGAACCGCACCACCGACGGCACCGGGAAGGTGGCCGAACTGTCGCTCCGCGAGCTGCGCCAGTTCGATGCGGGCAAGAAATTCAGCCCCGCGTTCGCCGGCGAAATCATTCCCACGCTCGAAGAGACCTTCGCGCTGCTCCGTGACCACAAGTCGCCGGTCCTCATCGCGGTCGATCTGAAGATTCCCGATTGCGAGGCCGAGGTCGTGAAACTCGCCGAGAAGTACGGCGTTCTCAAGCAACTGGTGTTCATCGGCACCACGATCGAGAGCGCCGCGGTGCGCGAGAAGCTGCTCGGCGCGAACACGGGCGCCGCGTGCGCTGCGCTCTGCCCGACGGCGAACAAGCTCGATGAGGTCATCGCGGACAAGACGTGTTCGTGGGTGTACGTGCGGTTCATCCCGACCGCGGACGAGGTGAAGCGCGTCCACGCGGCCGGGAAGAAGGTGTTCCTCGTCGGCCCGCTGGTGATGGGCAACGAACCGGCCAACTGGTCGAAGGGCCGCGCCGCCGGCGTGGACGCGATCCTCACGGACTACCCGCTCGAATGCCGTGCGGGCTGGCGCAGCGAGAAGAAATAGCAATGACCGACGACGTGCGGCGCGAGGTGCTGGCGGTGTACGCGGCGGCCGATGCGGCGGTCACGGCCGCCGGGCCGCGGTGCGACGCGTCCGGGCGGTGCTGCCGGTTCACCGAGTACGGCCACACGCTGTTCATCAGCGCGTTTGAGGCGGAACTGCTGCTCGAAGGCGCACCGGTGCCCGCGGAAGGGCCGTTTTCGCGCGACGGGTGTCCGTATCAGGTGAACGGGCTGTGTACCGCGCGCGAACACCGCCCGCTGGGGTGCCGGATCTACTTCTGCGACCCGGCGTTTCAGGATCGCATGGCCGAAATCACCGAGGACTCGCTCACGGCGCTCAAGCGAATCGCGGACACCCACCAGACCGGCTGGCATTACGCTCCGCTCCACCACTTCCTGAACGCGCGGCCGGACCCCTCACCGGCGGATACGATGACCCCGACACGAACGCCGCTGCGCGTCGTTTGATGTGGGGCAGGCCTTTGGCCTGCCACAAGCCAGACTGCGGTAGCAGGCGCAGCGGACCCGGCAGGCCAAAGGCCTGCCCCACAACAGGAGCATCCATGCCGCGCTTCCTGGCTGCCATCACACTCACATTCGCACTCGCACTCACACTCCGCGCAGCGGACTGGCCGCAGTTCCTCGGCCCGACACGCGATAACGCGATCCCCGACACCGTCGCGCCATGGACGGGTGACCTCAAGCCGCTATGGAAGAAGCCGGTCGGCGACGCCCACAGTTCGCCGGTCGTCGCCGGCGGGATCGTGTACGCCTTCTACCAGCCGAAGGGCAAGAACGCCGACGCGCTGGCCGCGTTCGATGCCAAGACCGGCGAACTCAAGTGGGAAAAGAGCTACGAGCGCCCGGAGTTCAAGCCGCTGTTCGGCAACGGCCCGCGCGGAACGCCCGCGGTCGCCGGCGGCAAGGTCTACACCTACGGCGGCACCGGCGTCCTGGCGTGTTGGGACGCCAAGACCGGTGAAATCGACTGGAAAGTGGACGCGCTGAAGGAGTTCAAGGCGAGCAACCTGTTCTTCGGCACCTCCGCGTCGCCGCTCGTGGCCGACGGCAAGGTGGTCACACTCGTCGGCGGAAAGGGCGCCGGGGTCGTGGCGTTCGACGCCAAAACCGGTAAGGTCGCGTGGCAGGCGAGCGACGACCCGTCGAGTTACGCCTCGCCGGTGATCATCAACAACCAGCTCGTCGCGCTCACCGGGGCCAACCTGCGGGCCACCTCGCTCGACGGCAAGCCGCTGTGGGCCGTGCCGTTCAAGGACGCGCTGAACGAGTCGTCCACGACACCCCTTTCGGCCGGCGGGCTGATCTTCGCCAGTTCCGTCACCGCCGGGAGCATCGCGGTGAAAGTGACCGAGGCGAACGGCGTCTTCAAGGCAGAGAAGGTGTGGGAGAACAAGGCGCTCACGTGCTACTTCTCCACGCCGGTCGTCGTCGGGGACCACCTCTACATGGTCAACGGCGCCGCGACGCTCAAGAACCCCAGCATCACCCTGCGGTGCGTGGAGGCAAAAACCGGGAAGGTCGCGTGGGAGAAGAAGAACGTGGGCAAGTACCACGCGGCCATTCTGCGGTGCGGTCCGGCCGGCAAGGAGCGGTTGCTCATGCTCGACGACAACGGCGCCCTGACCCTGTTCGAGCCGGACCCGAAGGAGTTCAAAGAGCTGGCGAAGGGCCAGGCGTGCGGCCACACCTGGGCGCACCCGGCGCTGGCCGACGGCCGCCTGTTCCTGCGCGACGAGAAAGAGCTGATCTGTATCGAACTACCCAAATAGTGGGCAGTGGGCAGCGGGCAGTGAGCAGAGAAGACAGTCACTCTGCTCCTGTCTTTTCTGCCCACTGCCCACTGCCCACTGCCCACTGAGGTTGTCTCGTGGTCGTCGGTCTCATCCTGGCGGCGGGTCTGGTTCTGGCCGGCGCGGTCACCGCCGCCCGCCAGCGGCGCGCGCTGCGCGCGCTCGCCGCCGAAGAGTTCCTCGCCGACGAGGACCGGCGGTACATGTACGGGCAGGCCGTGCGGCGGATGGTCACGTCCGGTCTGCTGATCGTGATCGGCGCGCTGATCGGCGGGCACTACCTCTCCGGTATGGACGCGCGCATGGACGCGATCGCCGCGCGCGAGAAGACCGACCCGCGCCCGAACGAGGGCGAACCGGACCCGCAGGCCGAAGCCGACAAGCAGTTCACCAAGTTCGTCGCGGGGTACTGGATCGGCATCCTGGGCCTGGTGTTCGTCGCGGTGTGCCTGGCCGTGTTCGACTTCTGGGCCACGCGCAAATACTGGATGGCCCGGTACAAGGAACTGAAGGCCGACCACGAGGTGAAGCTCCAGCGCGACCTCGCGGTGTACCGGCAGCAGAAGTTGAACGAGCGCGTCCCCGGGCTGAAGCCCCCTTCGACCAGCGACGACACCGCCACCGACGAGCCGCTTCCGTAACGCCCCCGGCGCGAAAACTCGGGTATTCGTGTTCACGCGAACCGGGTACAAGGGAGATATGTGGCGGTGAGGGAGGGCGCGCCGTGCCGTACAAACTGGTCGTCTGGGACTTCGACGGGACGCTGGCCGATTCGCTGCCGGCGATGTTGGACATCTTCAACCGGCTGGCCCCGGAAATGGGGTTCAAGCCGCTGGCCGATCTCGCCGCGGCCCGCGGGACACCCACGCGGCACCTCCTGCGGCAGCAGGGCATTTCGCTGTGGCGGCTCCCGCGGCTGGTGCGCCGGTACCAGGCGCTCGCGGCCGACGAGGCCGACAAACTCAAACTCGCGCCGGGCCTCTCCGCGGTGCTGGCCGTGATCGCCGGGAGCGGCGTGAAGTTGGGCGTCCTGTCGTCCAACCGTGAGGACAACATCCGCCGGTGCCTGCGGGCCAACGGCGCGGAGGGGCACTTCGCGTTCGTGGTCGGCTACCCGCGGCTGTTCGGCAAGGGGAAGGCGCTGCGGCGCATCCTCCGGGCCGAGCGCTTGACCCGCGACGAGGTGCTCTACGTCGGCGACGAGCTGCGCGACGTGGAGGCCGCGAAGAAGGCCGGCGTGAAGGTCGCCGCGGTCACGTGGGGGTTCCACACCGCGGACCTGCTCCGGACCGGCAAGCCGGACTTCGTCGTGAGCGAGGCGCAGGAACTGGTGGGGTTGGTGGGCCGCGGCGCGGAACTCGGGGCGCGGAGCGCGGAGTGAAGGGCAACTCGGTCCCGCCGGCGGCTTTCGGCCACTCACACATGAACCCGATGGAGTGTTGCATCGGTAGTGAGCCGCGACCGGCAGGGAGTGGGCCAACCGCCTTCACGGTTCGTGGTCGGCCCGCTCCCTGCCGGTCGCGGCTCCATTCTCACAAACCAGACTCTCCCTCCGGGTTCATGTATCAGGACCACCGGCCGGCTGACACCGGCCGTTCGCCTAAAACTGCCACACCAGATCGCACCCCAACATCAACTGGTTGTTCTTCCGACCGTCGTTGAACGGGCGCCGGGTCGTGTCGCTGGTGAAGTCCCACCGGACCTCCGGGCGGATCACGAAATTGGCGGTCGGCGCGTAGTTCAGCCCGCCGGTGAGCGCGAAGTAATTGCCCGGCAGCGGCGGGTTGTTCGGGTTCGACGCCCGGTTCAGCCCCACCCGCGTTCCGTCCTCGTCGCGGAACCACTCGAACCGACTCCCCACTCGCAACGTGTTCGACACGCGGTAATAGAGGTACTGGTCGATCCCGTACCACCGGGCGAGGTTCCGCTGCGCGGTGCCGTTCTCCTGGAACCCGTAGTAGTGGTGGAACACGTACTCCCAGTGCCCGCACGGGCCGCCCGGCGTCAGCCCGATCAGGAAACTGTACCGTGAGCGGTTCCCGTCGGTGCCGGCCACGCCCGGCAGCCCGGAGAGGTTGTTCTGCTCCTGCCCGCTCACCAGCGCGAACGAGGACCACCACGACCGGCTGTCCGCGGTGTACTTCAGGCCCGCCAGAACGTTGATGTTGTTCGCGCGACCCACGAGCGTATCCCAGCCGTTTACCAGGCCCGCGTGCGCCTCCCAGTTGCGGCCCCACTTCGTTGTGAGTAACCCGCCCCAGTGCGTGAACGGCTGGCCGAACTGGTAGCTGTACGCGTGCGAGTAGAAGAAGTTCCCGGTGGCCGCGAGCGTCTCGTAGCCGATCGTCGAGTAGAAGTGGCCGAGCTTCAGCGCGGCGCGGTCGGTGCCGGCCTCGATGTACGCCTGTGGGATCGCGAGGCCGTAATACTGCCCGTTCCACCGCGTGTTGAAGTCGCGATCGACCTCGAACCCGCGCGACTGGCCGAGGAAGTGATCGTAGCCGAACAGCGCATCGACCCGGAACCCGGTGCCGAACGAGCCGTCGGCGGGCCGCGCGCGGTCGAAGATCACATACGCCTGATTGAACATCGGCTCGGAACTGCGATCGACCGAGTTATAGGGCCCGTTGAACCGGCTGTCCGGGTTCGACGTGTTGTAGACGAACCCGCCGTCGAGCCAGCCGCGCACGCGAACGCGCCCGTCCTGCGGGAACGCGCGCCACACCGGATCGCACCCGACCTCGCACACCCGCGCCGTCGGGCAACTCGCGCACGGGGCCGCTTTCGCGCCCGAGGGTGATTCGGCGAGTTTGGCCAGGGGGAGCGACGGCAGCTCGGTCGGCTTTGCGGCCGCGCGCGGTTCCGGCGCGGTCGGCAGCGAGTTTGGTGCCACCGGGATCGCCGGCAGCCCGGGCGCCGGCGCGGGCGGCAGCGGGAGGCCGTTGGCGTTCAACTTGGCGGGCGGAGCAATCGGCGCCATCGGCGCGAGGGGCAATGCCGGTGGCAGGCGGTCCGGGCGCCCGGCCGGCTCGTCGGCCCGAACCAGGCTGATCGTGGCGCGCGGGGTTCCGGGGCGCGCGAGCTGCACCGGGTCGGCCGGCGCGGGCTTGGCCGGCGACACCGGCGACACATCGACGACCGCGGGCGCCGGAACGATGAGTCCGCGTGTGATGCCCGACGCCGGCGGTTCGTCATCCGGCAACGGGCGCACCGGCGGCATCATGGGCGGGGGCGGTTCGTACCGGGCCAACGCGCCGGGCGCCGCCGACACGAAGCCGGCCACCGCGACCGCGGAACGAAGAAACCACCTCATGAGCTTCCCTCGTGGGAACGCGCCCGGTGCGGGCGGACCGGTATCGTGGGGTGGAATCGACCGCGCGAACCGGTGGCGTCGATTGTTCGAGATGAGAACGGTTGGGCCGAAGAGACGGTGCGACCGCACAAGCGGAACAGTCGGCAACACCCGCAAATTCGGCAGAAAGTGTTGTTGGGCTGGGGGAATTGTGGGGGGCGTTCCGCCCAAAGGCACCGGGTCGTTCGGGACCGGCTCGCGCCCTACCCCCGCGACAAGGACGGGTACAAATTCCCTTTCGTTGTTGTCGAGCACTCAGGCCGCGCGCCGGGCCGGTTGCGGAACCGCGGTCGCCGCCGGCGGTTCCTTCGCGCCCGGTTTCGACACCCGTCCGCGGACCCACCGCCGGATCGGCGTTTCCCAGAAGTGATAACTCAGCGCCGACGCGCTCAGCGTCACGACGGCGGCAATCGCCAGTAGCACCCGGACGTAGTTCGTGACCGACATTCCCTCCGGCCGGTAGTACATCGGGACCGACAGGATGGCGACGGCGTGGAAGATGTAGATGCCGTAGCTCAACTCGCCGAGGTACACCAGCGGCGCCCACGAGGCGGCTCGCGTCAGCGGTCCGCGGCCCAGCGCCCCGACCCACACGATGAGCGCGAACCCCGGGAGGTAGTACCCCTGCCCGGTCAGCATGTTGAGGGCGGCCGACCGCGGGCAGAAGTGCAGCGTGGCCCACAGCCCCGCGAGCGCACCGACTTCCGCCAGCCCCCACAGCCAGTACCGCCCGCCGCGTGCCGGGCCGATCGCCGGGGCCAGCCGCACGAACAGCACCCCCAGCGCGACCCCGCAGACGAAGTCGAAGACGCGCGTCAGAGGGCAGACGTAGACGAGCCAGAACCACTTCGACCCGTCGAACCCCGGGTTCTGTTTCCGGATCTGGTAGGCGACGAATACCCCCGCCCACACCGCGGACGCCGCCGCGAAGACCGCCACCCGGCGCCGCGCCGATCCGGTCGCCAGCCCGAGCAAGAGCAGCGGGAACGCCAGGTAGAACGTCCACTCGCAGCTCAGGCTCCACGCCGGGGCGTTGTACCCGAAGTACCAGTCCGAATACGGGACGAGGGCCTGCGTCATCGTGAGGTGTGCGACCGCCGGCCACAGCGCGCTGCCGAACTTCCCCGTGAGCAGGTCTTTGCCCTGCGGCAACAACCAGACCGCGAAGGCGAACGCGAGCAGGTACGCGGGCAGGATGCGGGCCAACCGCGCGACCAGGAACTCGCGCACGACCCCCGGGCGCCGGGCGAGGAACCGGTCGTGATAGGTGTAGGCGAGGATGAACCCGGACAGGAGGAAGAAGAACGTGACGCCGGCGGCCCCGTGCCGCTCGTAGGGCAACCAGTCGCTGGGGCCGGTCCGCGGCCGGTGGCACGTGACCACGGCCACCGCGGCGAAGAACCGGAACGACGTGAGCGGGAGCAGAGCGGGCTTCATGAGTGACGCATCCGTGCGGAACGTTCCACGTCCGCAATAAAATCGGTTGCGCCTGAAGGAAAACTTTACCAAATGTGCGCCGCGGCGCAGTTGAACCCGACCCGCACCGGCAGGTTCGGCGCCTTACGCAAAATGGGCACGACGACCCCGGGGTCGTCGTGCCCATTTTGTGCCGCATTGCGGCTCACGCGAGGGCGGTCTTGATCGCCTTGATCGGGCGAATGTTGACCTTGTTAAACGCCGGCCGGGGCTTGGTCGTGTACTCCTTGCCGTTGAGCGGGTTCTTCTTGACCTCGCCGCCCTTGCGCTCGGGGACGCGGGAGAGCGTCATCCGGGCCAGGCCGGGGAACACGAACTTGCCGTTGCTCTTGAGCTGGTCGGTCACGGTGGTGACGATCTCGGCCAGCACCGCATCGATCTGCTTCTTGGTCAGCCCGGACTTCTCGGCCAGGTGCGCGACGAACTGAGACTTCGTCAGCGCCTTCTTCGCCGCCGGTTTCTTCGCCGCGGGCTTTGCTGCCGCCTTCGCCATGATCGCATCTCCGTGTGAGGGGGAACAGAAAACGGTGAAACTGCCAGAAAACTAAGGGGTTTTGCCGTGCATTGTCAACGGTCCCGCACAATTTCCCCTGAAATATCCAGTTTTTTCTACCTCAGTTGCCCCCGGAACCTCGAATTTCCGGGCTTTTTCGCCGTCCCAAGCCCCTAAACGCGCCATCCGCGCCACCACCGAGCGCCCCGCGACGAACCGCGACCGGCCCCGGCGGGTCATTGGGAAAGGGTTGCAATGGAGGGCGGTTGCGCCGGTTATTCGGGCGAACGGCCGGTGTGAGCCGGCCGGTGGGCGAACGCTCGGCGGGCAAACGCCGCGCCCGGGTGAACCCCGCATTCGCGGTGCGAGCTTCCGGTCTGTGTTGCTTTGTTTTCGTGACACAGGCTTTCGAGCCTGTGCTTGCAATCGATCCCGACCGAAGGGAGGGATCGAACTCAACTGTGGGGCGACGCGGATCGGTTGGGTGCGGTGGCCGCTCGCTGCGCTCGGACCACCGGACTGCAAGCACAGACTGGAAAGTCTGTGCCACGAAGACCAGAGCAAACGCCACCGGCCGGTGTGAACCGGCTGTTCGCCTGAAGGAGGCACCATGAACATCGTGTCGCGCGTGTCGCTGCTGGCGCTGGGGCCGCTCGTCGGGGCCGCGTGCCGGGCCGCCGGGATGGCCGCGGTTGCCGAAGGAGCCACGGCCGTTACGCGGTTCCTCACCGCCCGACTCACCGACCAGAGCCTGCGCGTGACCGAAGCCCTCGCGACCGCCTCCGATCGCGCGTGGCGGTCGCTGGAGTTGGCGATCGCCGGCGAATCGCTGCTGTCGCTCACGGACCGCGCCGAGGACAAGGCGTTCCGCGCGCAGGTGCGGCTGGTTCTACTGAACACGGACCTCGATGGCGCGCGGTGCCTGGAGGAACTGCGCACCGCACGGGCCGGCGGGGCGTTCGGCGGAACCGCGGACCCCGTCGCGCTCGCCACGCGACTCGGCGATCTGACGCGGTTCGGCGACCCGGCGGCGCTGGTCTCCGCGCAGTGGGCGGTCGCGGACGAACTGGCCGCCGACCTCGCCGCGCGCGGGTTCGGCGCGCTCGCGGCGTTCCTGGCGCTGCGCCCGAAAGGCGATCCGGCCGCGGCTCCGCTCCTGGCCGTTGCGGTGCGGTTCCACTTCGGCCGGATGGTGGAGGACGACCCGCGGCTGTTCCAGGGGCTGACGTTCGCGCAACTGGACCGGATCGGCCGGGCGCAGGACGACGTGCTCGCCCGGATCGACGCGCTGCACACCGCGATCGCCGATCAGGGCTTGCCGCTGGCCGACGAGATCGCCGAACCGCCGGCGGTGGCCGACCGGTTCCGCGCCCTCACCAACGGCGTGCTGGCGGTCTCGCCGGACGGCGCACGAGTGCTGGGCGGATCGCCGTTCGACGGCAAGTTGCGACTGTTCGACACGCGCACCGGGAAGGAACTCCGGCGCCTGCCGGGCCACGCGGGGTGGGTGACATGCGTCGCGTTCTCGGCCAACGGCCTCCGCGCGCTGTCGGGCGGCGCGGACGGCGCGGTGAAGCTGTGGGACGTGGCGACCGGGCGCTTGCTCCGCACGTGGCCGGCGACCGGGGCCAAGCCGGTCGCGGTCGCGTTCACCGCCGACGGCCGCGAACAGATTTCGCGAGGGTAGGACAGGGATCAGGAGTCAGGAGACAGGGAGCAGGAGACAGGAGACAGAGAACAGGGGTCAGGTTTTGAGCCGCGGAGCGGCGCGGGCGTGTAGCCAGGGTGGAGCGAGGCTTCGCGAGCGCAACCCCTGGGACGCCGGCGAAAATGAATCGAAGCCCTGGAAGGGCGACGGAACCCTTCTCCCGATCGGTTTCCGTCGCCCTTCCAGGGCTGCATCTTCTTATGCATCGTTACCAGGGTTTGCGCTGGGTCTTCGACCGGCGCTTCACCCCTGGCTACACGCCGGCGCCGCTCCGCGGCTCAAAACCTGTCTCCTGATCCCTGTCTCCTGACTCCTGCTCCCTGTCTCCTGTCTCCTGATCCCTGTCCCCTGTGGTGAAATCTTGCGCGCGTCGCGGGTCAGTTTGTATCATCCTCGATAGCGCCGTTCCGATCTCACCCCGAGGCTCCCACATGGCCGAGTTCACCGCGCTCGACATTACTGCGATTAACACGATCCGCACGCTCGCGATGGACGCGGTGCAGAAGGCCAACTCCGGACACCCCGGGGCACCGATGGGCCTGGCCCCGGTCGCCTACGTGATCTGGAACCGGATGATGAACTTCGACCCGGCCGACCCGCTGTGGCCCAACCGCGACCGGTTCGTCCTCTCCAACGGCCACGGGTCGATGCTCCTCTACTCGCTCATCCACCTCGCGCAGATCCGCAACGCCGACCTCCATCACGGAAAGGTACTCGCGGACGAATCGCTGCCGATGGACCAACTCAAGCAGTTCCGCCAACTCAACAGCAAGACGCCGGGGCACCCCGAAAGCGACATGACCGCGGGCGTCGAGACCACCACCGGGCCGCTCGGCACGGGCGTGGGCAACGCAGTCGGTATGGCGATCGCGCAGAAGTGGCGCGCCGCGCACTACTCGCGGCCCGGGTTCGAGGCGCTGTTCGATCACCGCGTCTACGGCATCTGCGGCGACGGGTGCATGATGGAGGGCGTCGCGAGCGAAGCGGCGTCGCTCGCCGGGCACCTCAAGCTCAACAACCTGTGCTTCGTCTACGACGATAACGGCATCACCATCGACGGGCACACGCACCTCGCCTTCAGCGAAGACGTACCGAAGCGGTTCGAGGCTTATGGGTGGAACGTCCTGCGTGTCACCGATGGCAACGATCTCGACGGCATGGTGAAGGCACTCGAAGCAGCGAAGAAGTCTGAACGCCCGACGTTCATCGCACTGAAAACCGTTATCGGCTACGGTTCTCCCAATAAAGCTGACACGCACAGCGCGCACGGCGAACCGCTCGGCGCCGACGAGATCAAGCTCACCAAGAAGGGCTACGGCTGGCCGGAGAACGAGTCGTTCCTGGTGCCGGACGGCGTATACGACCGCTTCAAGGCCGGCATCGGCGCACGCGGCGCCGCGGCGCGGGCCGCGTGGACGAAGTTGTTCGCCGAGTACAAGGCGAAGTACCCCAAGGAAGCCGCAGAGTTGGAGACGATGGAAGCGCGCGACCTCCCGGCTGGGTGGGACAAGGACATCCCGACGTTCCCGGCCGACCCGAAGGGCATCGCCACGCGCGAAAGCTCCGGCACCGTCCTGAACGCGATCGCCAAGAACGTGCCGTGGATCGTCGGCGGCAGCGCGGACCTTAACCCCTCGACGAAGACGTTCATGAAGTTCGAGGGCGCCGGGGTGTTCACGTCGAAGACGCCGGCGGGCCGCAACGTTCACTTCGGCGTGCGCGAACACGGCATGGGCGCCGTGATGAACGGCATGGCGCTCTCGAAACTGCGTTCCTACGGCTCCGGGTTCCTCATCTTCTCGGACTACGGCCGACCGCCGATCCGCCTGGCTGCAATCATGGGCCTGCCGGTGCTGTACGTGTTCACGCACGACTCGATCGGTGTCGGCGAGGACGGCCCGACGCACCAGCCCATCGAACAGATCATGTCGCTGCGGGCGATTCCGAACCTGATTCTGATCCGCCCCGGTGACGCGAACGAGGTCGCCGAAGCCTACAAGGTCGCGCTTCAGCAGAAGCACAACCCGGTTGTGCTGTGCATGACGCGCCAGGCGCTCCCGACGCTCGACCGCGCGAAGTACGCGCCGGCCAGCGGGCTGGCGAAAGGCGGCTACGCGGTGAACAACGTGCCGAACCCCGATGTGTTAATCATTGCCACCGGCAGCGAGCTGTCAATGTCGGTAGACGCCGGCGAAAAGCTCATCGCAGAAGGTATCAAGGCCCGCGTCGTGAGCCTGCCGTCGTGGGAGCTGTTCGAGAAGCAGGACAAGGCGTACCGCGACAGTGTGATTCCGCCGAACGTGACGGCCCGCGTGGCGGTGGAGATGGGCGGGGCGTTCGGCTGGGAGCGGTACGTGGGGATGAGCGGCGCGGTGGTCGGGATGCGGTCGTTCGGCGCCTCGGCCCCGCTGAAGGACTTGCTGAAACACTTCGGGTTCACGGTGGAAGCCGTCGTGAAGGCGGCGAAGGAACAGGCGAAGAAATGATCTCTGGCGAACCCCGGCCTTGCGGCCGGGGTGATTCGAGTACCCACACCCCCGGCCTTGCGGCCGGGGTTCGCCTCACTTCTCCGTCGCCTGGAGCGCCGTGTCGCGGGAGGGGTATTCCGGCAGCACCTGCGTGAGTTTGGTCATCTCCAGCATCGAGCGCACGGCGCCGCTCGGGCCGCACACCGCGACGCGGCCGTCGGGCTTCACCTGGTTCTGCAAGCCCACCATCAGCCGCAACCCCAGGCTCCCGGCGTACTCCAGGTCGCTCAGGTCGAAGACGAACCGGCGCAGCCCGGCGCGGAACACCTCCTGGATCTGCGGGTACAGCTCCTGGACCGCTTCCGGGTCCAGTTTGCCCGTCAGCGCGATCACCACGGCGCGGTTGTCCGGGGTGAACTCGAACTGGCACTCGAAAGCCGGCGCGTCCGACATAATTACCTCGAATCCCAAGAGACAGGCCAGGGTATACTACGGTTTGACGGTCCCGGTCCTTTCACCGGCACGCGCCCAGTATAACGAGTGTGACCGCCACCGGAGGACACCGTGCTCGCCACATTCCTTTACGCCGCGTTTTCGATCCTCCCGACCACACCGACCGCGAAGGAACTCCGCGCCGCGACCGAACTTGCGCTCGCGCCGCTCAAAAAGGGCGCGAGCGGGCACGCCGAGCAGAAAACCTGCTTCGCGTGCCACAACCAGGCCACGCCGATGCTTGCGTTCGCCACCGCGAAGACCCGCGGATTCGACATCCCGGCGGACCTGTTCACCTCACAGGCCGAACACGTCGCGGGGTTTATCGACTCCAACCGCGAGCGGTTCAAGGACGGGCGCGGGACCGGCGGCGCGGCGGCGACGGCCAGTTACGCGCTGTTCACGCTCGAACTTGCAGGACACAAGCCCGACGAGAACACCGCGGCGGTGGTCGAGTACCTGCTCAAAACGCAACCCGACAACGACCACTGGCGGACCACCTCCAACCGCCCGCCGACCGAATCGAGCGACTTCACCACGACCTACCTGACGATGCGGGCGCTCCGCGTCTGGGGTCCGGCCGCGGGCGCCGACAAGCAGTTAATCGCCAAACGGGTCGAAAGTGGCCGAAAGTGGCTCGAAAAGACGCCAGCGAAGGACACGGAGGACCGCGTCTTCCGCTTGTTGGGCCTGAAAGAAGCAGGGTCGAGCGCGAAAGAGGTCGCCGCTGCCGCGTGGGAGCTGCTCCAGGCGCAGCGGGCCGACGGCGGCTGGGCGCAACTCGCCAACACGTCGAGCGACGCTTACGCCACCGGGTCGGCGCTGGTGGCGCTGCACCAGGCCGGCGGACTGAAGGCCGACGCGCCCGCGTACCGCGCGGGGGTGGCGCATCTGTTGAAGACGCAGCGCGCCGACGGGACGTGGTACGTGAAGTCGCGGAGCCGGCCGTTCCAGCCGTATTACGAGAGCGGGTTCCCGCACGAGAAGGACCAGTTCATTTCGATCGCCGCCAGCGGCTGGGCGACCACGGCGCTGGCGCTGGCGGTGGCAAAGTAGTAGGCACACTCCGTGTGCCGTTGCTTCTCACCCATGTGAAGCGACGGCACACGGAGTGTGCCTACTACTTTGAAGTCACTTCCGCCGCCGCTTCTTCTTGTCGCGGCGGCCCTGGTTTCCGCCTCCGCCCTGGCCCGGTGCCGCCGGCGGCGGACCGCTCCCGCCCCCGTCCGGGCGGTTCGGGTCGTTGCGGATCTGGCGCTTCGATTGCTCGTCCGCCCGCTTCTGCATCTCCTCCATCTTCTTCTGAAGCGCCTCGCGCAGGCGCGTCAGGAACCCCTTGTTCTTCTGCTGGGCTTCGGCCAGCGCCGCCGCGGCCGCCGGGCTGAGGCCGGTGTGCGGTTTGCCGTTGGGCGACCCGGTCTTCGGCTTCGTGTCGGCCGTGGTGCCGTCGCCGCTGCCGGGGCCACTGTCGCTGCCGTTCACCTTCGGCTTCGGTATGAACTGCCGCTCGATGATGCCCCACAGCGTACTCACGATGAAGTACAGCGACAGCCCGGCGGCTACCTTGTAGAAGAACACCGCCATCATCACCATCATGATCTTCATCATCACCCGCTGTTGCTCGGCCTGCGGGTCGGTCGAGGGCGGCATCATCTTCGCCTGCTGGTAGAGCATCAGCCCCACCGCCAGCACCGGCAGCAGGTTGAAGTACGGACCGAGGTAGAGGAAGCTGCCGATGTCCTCCGGCGTGCTGATGTACGGGATCTTCTCGCCCCACCAGATCAGCATGTCCGGAGCCGCGAGGTTCTCGACCCACCAGAACGAGTCGAGCCGGAAGAACACGCTCTCTTGCAGGCAGAAGTACAGGCCCATCATGATCGGCATTTGCGCCAGGAGCAGCAGGCACCCGCCCATCGCCGCGAACGGGTTGGCCCCGTTCTGCATCATGAGCCGCGTCTTCTCGCGGTTGTACGTGTGCAGGTCGTCCTTGTGCTTCTCGTAGAGGGCCTCGAACTGCGGTTGCAGCTTCTTCTGCACCTCCATCATCTTCATGCTCATCGCGGTCTGCTTGCGGCTCGGGTAGAACAGCATGAGCCGCACGCAGACGGTGAGCAGCACGATCGACAGTGCCCAGTTCGGGACGACCCCGTGGATGAGCGCCAGGAACCAGTGCATCAGGTTGGTGAACAGGATGACCAGATCGGTCCAGTAGATGAAGCTGGCGAACCGGCCGAGATAGTTGTCGGAGCGGAAGTCGGTGATCGTCTGGAGCGCCAGCCCGTCCTTGTAGCGGGCCACGAGCGCCTTATCGACCTTCCCGCGGTCCTCGCTCATGAGTTCCAGGAGCCGGACCTTCGACGGGCCGTTGTACAGCAGGTAACTGTGCGTCACCTTCTCCCCGGGCGCGAGGTCGAGCGTCTCGGACGCGGCCCGCACGGTGATGTCGTCGAAGTACGGCAGGTTCGGGTCTTGCTTCTTGTCGAACGGGAGTTCGGTCGTGGCCCGGACGTACGCCCACGGGTTCTTCAGCCCGCGCTCGACGGTATTATCGGCCCGGTCGTCCACCGCGACCCCGGAGGCGAAGAACTGGTTGGCCACCACCATGTACTTGAACTGCTTCTCGTCCGAGCGGGTCACGGCGTCGCCGCCGCGCTTGTTGCCGATCGTCGCGGCCTCTTCGAGCTGCCGGCGCAGGGTGCCCTTGCCGTCGGTCCACCCGATGATCGCGTTGCGGTAGAGCGTGGCCGACCACTCGCCCTCGATCGGCAGCCCGCGCGGGCCGGAAATCTGTAACCGCGTCTGGCCCTTGCCCTTCTCGCCGCCCGGCAGCCGCTCGATCTCCAGCCGCAGGCCCACGTGGTACTCCCGCGGGGCCAGGGTGAAGATCTTGCGGAGCTTCAGGAAGTGCGGGGCGCCGAGTTCGGTCTCGAAGACGACCTTGTGTTCGCCGTCGTCGGAGCGCGTGTCGGATGCGACCCGCCAGTTCCGCTCGCCCAACAGCGGCTCGGGGTACTTGTCGTCGGGGTCGGGGGTGCGGTAATGGAAGATCGTGTAGCACGGCTCCGCGAGGATCGTCGGATCGGCCACCCGGCCCGGCTGGAGGTTCGGGACGCGATAATCCTCCTGTAGGAACTTCCCGCGCTCCTGGATCACGCCCGGGATGAGGTGCAGCGGGACGCCCTTTTTAGTCGGATTGCCGTTGGCGTCCTTTTCGTTCACCTGGCGGCCGAGCCGGTCGGCCTGGTCGAACCGCGTGAGGATCACCTGCTGAACGCCGGCCCCGCGGGTGGAGAGGAGCAGCCGGAGGTAGTAGTTGTTGTCACCGAGCGCGAGGAGCGTGGGCGGTTCGGGCGGCGGGGCCGGCGGGGCGGGGGGCGGTTTGGGCGGCTCGAACGCCTTCGCCGGGTCGAGCGCCGCGGTCAGCCCGCCGCCGGCGGCGGTCAGGGCGTCGGCCCGCTTCGCAGCGAGCTGCTTCGCCTCTTCCTCTTTTTTCTGCGGCTCCTCCACGGCCTCCGGTTTGGCGTCATCCTTCTTCGCGGCCGGTTTCGGCAGATTCTTTTCGGCCTGTTGCCAAAGGAAGAACATCAGCCCCGCGAGGAACATGAACAGGACAATGTTGTAAGCGTTCTGGCGCATGAGTGGGGCTGAACTAATGGAGGCGCGATCGACCAGAAGGTATGTTACGAAACCGCACAGCCCGCGGATTGCCGTCCGCGGGCTGAGAAGTTATTCGGGGGGCAGCGGCAAAGCTTTTACCGCCCTTCGCCGAGGCGGTCGCCCAGGAAGTTGTCGAGGTCGGCGATCTCGTAAATTTTGTCGCGGGTTTTTTGCCAGTCGTACTCGACCCGGCGGAACTTGATGACGTCGTTCTCGAGGACCACGTAACAGGCCCGCCAGTTGCCGTCCCGCGGCTGGCCGACCGAGCCGACGTTGCAGAGCGTCTTGCGCCCGTCGAGCTTGTAAGCGTACTCGACCTCTTCGGGGCTGAGGAACTGCATGTTCTCGGTGAAGATGCCCGGGACGTGCGTGTGGCCCTGGAAGCAGTATCGCTCGACCAGGGCGAAGATCCGCTCCATCTTGCGCTGGTTGTACACGTCTTCGGGGAACACGTACTCGTTGAGCGGGTTGCGGGCGCTGCCGTGGACGAACAGGTAGCCGTTCTCGCGGTGGCTGCGGGGCCGTTCGGAGAGGAATTCCCAGCGTTTTTCGCGGCTCGGGCGCGGTTCGGCGGCCGATTCGAGCTGCGCCCGGGTCCAGAAGATGGCGCGTTCTGCTGACTGGTTGAACCCGTCCGGGTCGAACATCGCGCCCTGGTCGTGGTTACCCAGCAAGACGAGTTTGCTCTCCATCACCAGATCGATGCACTCGCGCGGGTTCGGCCCGTAGCCGACCACATCGCCGAGGCAATACACCTCGCTGATGTTTTGCGTGCGGATGTCCGCCAGTACGGCCTGGAGGGCTTCCATATTGCCGTGAATGTCGCTGATGATCGCCTTCACGCCAAATCTCACAGGCGCTGCTGGCCGGGCTGTGGCCAGTGTTAAAAGTAAAGTATAGCCCACGGTCCGGCGGTGGTAAACAGCGGAACGGAGGGAAAGGCGGCGCAGGAGGCAGGAAACAGGAGTCAGGCGACAGAAAGAGGGTCGATGCGCTCTTATCTTCCTGTCCCCTGTCTCCTGTCCCCGGTCTCCTGTTCGCCGGGGGCGCCGATTACGCCGAGAAGGCCGGTTGCGTCGAGATCGCGGCGAAACGCGGATAATTGCTCTGGCGCAAGTGCGACATTCGGGAGCCGAACCGACCCGACATCCACCCCCCGCAGGCGCATCAGCTCCTTCGCGGCGGCCAGGTACCCGTGCCGCTGCAACAGGGCGATCAGTTCCGCCCCGCGATACTGCTCGGCGCGAGCGGTGGCGAAATCGTTCGCTTTTGCGGCCGCCAGCAGGCGGTTGTACAGGGGCGTCGCGGAGTTGTAACTGCTGCCGACCGCCCCCTTCGCGCCCAAAACAACCGCCCCGAGCAACTGCTCGTCGAACCCGAACAGCACGTCGAACCGCCCGGCGCCGGCCCGCAACAGCCGCTGGAACATCATCAGATCAAGGTTCGTGAATTTCACGCCGGCGAGGGTCGGGACGCGGGCCGGGGCCTGTTCGAGGAACTCGGCCATCGGGAACGCGACCCCGGTCATCACCGGGATGTCGTAGAAGTAGAACGGCGTCTCCGGGGCCGCGGACGCCAGTTCCGCACACCACTGAATCAGCACGTCCAGCGATTTCGGCTTGAAATAGCTCGGAGCAACCGCGGCGATCGCCGCGGCGCCGAGTGTCTGAGCGTGCGCCGCGAGGTGCCTGGCGTCGGCGAGACAGTTCGCCCCGACATGCACCACCAGTCGGAGCGACGTGCCCTTCACCGCCGCGGCCCACCGCGCCGCGAGCGCGAGCCGCTCCTCGAAGGTGAGCGAGGCGAACTCGCCGGTGGTGCCGCCGACGAACACGCCGGCTGCGCCGTCGCGGGCGAGGAGTTCCGCGTGCGGCTCGACCGCCGCCAGGTTCAGGTTGCCGCTCCCGTCGAACGGCGTGAACACGGCCGGGAGCAAGCCGACGAACGGAGTGTGTGCGCGCATGGTGTGGTTATCGGCTTCGTGGCACAGGCTTTCTTGCCTGTGCTGCTTTACACCGGAATCAAGCACAGGCTAGAAAGCCTGTGCCACAAAACCAAAGAAAAGCTCACCCCGCCCACCCGTTTGCCTCGAACCACGTCGCCATGTCTTTGGTCATCGCCCCGCTATTGTCCATGCGCGGAACCTTGTTCTGACCACCGTCCTTGCCACGGGCTTTCATCCATTCACGGAACCCGCCGTGCTTCACGACGCGCACTTCGGGCATCAGCATTGCGAGGTCGCCGACGCGGTGCGGGCCGTAGTCCTCGTTGATGCGGGTCAGCTCCTCGTCGATCAGTTTCGCGAACCGCGATACGTCCGGCGTGCTGGCCGCAAACTCGATCAGGTACAGGTGATGTCCGGGTTTGCCCGGTTGCGACGGGAACACCGGGCCGACATGGAAATCGAGCGCCACCACCCCGCACTCGTGCGCGGCGTGCGCAACCGCCTTCTCCACTTCCTCGCTGATGAGATGTTCGCCGAAAGCGGAGAGAAAGTACTTCGTGCGCCCGGTGAAGCGGATGAGCGGCGGGTTCCGCTTCTCGAACGCGACCGTATCGCCCACCACATACGACCACACCCCGGCACACGACGTGAGTACCACCGCGTACTGCTGCCCGACTTCGACGTTCGCGAGTGTGTGCCGCGTCGGAAACTCGTTCTTGCCGAGTTCGTCCACCGGGACGAACTCGAAGAAAATGTCGTGATCCGGCACGATGCGGAGCAGCTTGTACCGCGGGTCTTCGGTCGCGATGAACCCCTCCGAACACGGGTACACTTCGCAGAATTTCACCAGGTCGCTGCCGATTTCCTGCTTGAACAGGTCGCGGTACGGGTCGAACTTCGTGCCGCCGTGGATGATGAGCCGCAGGTCGGGCCACACCTCCGCGACCGTCTTCTTGCCGGTCACTTCCTTCAGTTTGCCGAACAGTACGTACATCCACGCCGGGATGCCGCTGAGCGCGGTAATCGGCTCCCGCGCGCTCAGTTCGGCGAACCGGCGGACCTTCGCGTCCCAGTCGGTCATCAGGGTCAGGTCAAATGGCGGGAACGTGTACGGCCGCAGGAACGCGAGCAACTCCTTCGCCGCGATGCCGCTCAGGTCGCCGGCGAGCGAGCCGTCGGGCTGCTTGCGGAGGTCGGTGCTGCCGCCGAGGAAGAAGAACTTGCCCGTAAAGAGCTTCGCGGCCGGGTTCGCGTGCCGGAACAGCGCGGTGGTGGTGAACCCGGCCTTCTTGTTCGACCGCACCATGTCCCAAGTAACGGGAATGTACTTCGTCGCGCCGCTCGTGGTGCCCGAAGAGAGCGCGTAGTACGGGACTTTGCCCGGCCAGGTGATGTCGTCGAGTCGCGGGTAGGCGTCCTTCCAATACGTGTCCCAGAAGTATTCGTAATACCGAACCGGCACGCGGGCTTGATAATCCGCAACCGAGGAGAGCCGCGAGAAGTCGTGATCGCGACCGAACCGCGTGTTCCGTGCCGTGCGGACGAGCTTCATCAGGGTGGCGTGCTGCACCGCCCCGGCGTCCATGTAGTCGAGCGCCCGGGTGCGGTGGTGGGCGTAGCGCACGAGAACCGCGTCGGCGGCGCGGCGGACGAGCCGGCTGTTGGTGAGTGGGGCGAGGAACGCGGTACTCGGCATACTGCCTCCGGCGAACGGCCGGTGTCAGCCGGCCGGTGAGACCTCTGCGCCTCACCTCGCGTGTCGGTTTCACCGGCCGGCTGACACCGGCCGTTCGCCCAAATGCCGAGAGCCTGCCCGCGGGCAGGCCCTCATTATTCGCCGACCGATGCAACTCATTTCGTCGGGGTGCGGTAGCCGCGGCACACGTACACCCCGCCCGGCGGGAAGTTGAATGGCACGAACCGGAACCGCACGTCCTCGAAATACCGCCGGTACAGCTTGTAGTAGATCATCGGCATGACGGTGAGTTGCCGGAACGTGCCGCCATCCGTGATCGTGCGTGCGGACACTTCGAGGATCGCGTCGCGGGCCGCGGCCGGGAACGACGGCAGTGGCAGCCCGGAGAGCACGTGATCGACCTTCGGGATGCCGCGCTCGGCCAGCAGTTCGCCGAACTTGGTCGCGTCGCCCAGAATCACGTCCACGTTCTTGGCGTCGCGGAACCGGTCGCGGAGCCGGCCGCACAGGGTCGGGTCCAGTTCGATGACGACCAGTTTGGCGTCGGAGGGGGCGGCCTTGACCATCTCCGCGGTGATCGGCCCGGTGCCGGCGCCGAGTTCGACGATCGTCCGCGTTTTCTTCCAGTCGATCCCGTCGAGGATCTTGCGGGCCATGAACCGCGAACTCGGCGCGACGGACGCGATCCGCTTGCCCTGCGTGAAAAACGCCTTCATCATCAGCCACCAGTCCGGCCCCTTCGGGGCGGTGCCGCCGGCGGCCGACGGTGGGTTCGGGTTGGTTTTCGCGGCGGTGGCCGCGTCGTCGGTCGGAGCGGGCACGTGGTGCGTCGTCACGGTCGATGGATTCATTTGCTCGCTCGTGTGGGCTTCGCCAGGATGAGTTTTGTCCATGACGGGTGCGCGGTCGGTGTGGATGAACTGAGGAAGTCTACGACGAGCCGGTTAATCAGCCAGTGCTTCTCGATCTGCGGCGCGTGCCCGCACTTCATGACCTTGCGGAAGTGCCCGTTGGGCAGGTCGCGGGCCGCTTCTTCGGCGGTCTTGGGGTCACACACCTTGTCGTGCGCCGCGGTGACCAACAGGGTCGGGGCCGTCACCTGCTTGAGCCGCTCGCGAACCGAGTGTTCGAGCGTTCCGTTGACCGTGCGCAGGAACCCCTTCTTCCACGCCCGGCTGGCGAACTTCGCCTTGTAGTAGCGGAGCATCTCGCCGTCGGCGCGGCGCGGCTTGTGGAACACGCTGGTCACCATCGCCCGGGCGTCGGCGGCCCGCACCCCGTCCATGATGGGGAGTTGCTCCTTGTCGCCCATCCCCGACGGGCAGATGAGGACGACGCGGTTGACCAGTTGCGGGTAGCGGGCGGCGAACTCGACGGCGACCTTCCCGCCGAGGCTGCTGGAGACGAGGTGGTACGGCGGGGTCTGCACGAACTGGTCGAGGAACGTGTAGAGTTGCTGGACGAGGTAATCGACCGTGATCGGTTCCTTCGCCGTAATCTTGCGGTGGAGCGCCTCGCCCTCGTAGGCGAGGATGTTCGGTGCGTGAACGTCGAAGAACCGCATCCAGAACTTGCGGTTGCGGTACCACGATTCGGCTTGTTCGGCCAGCCCGTTGATGAGGACCAGCGGTTGGCGGCGACTGTAGTGCTTGGGGCGCAGCCGTTCGATCAGCCCGGTAATGGGGGAGTTCATGCGGGGGAAGCTCCGCGACGCCGGTGCGGGCGCGGCGTGCGGGGAGAAGACGCGCCGCGCCGGCGGGCAACGGTAAAGAATAGCGTGAACGGCCCGGAAGTGGAGGAAAAAAGTACAACCCGCGCGGAATTGTCCGCGCGGCGTGCGGTCCGCGCGCCCGGGGCAACCTGTGCGCCCGCGTGTGGCACGCAGACGAACCCGTGCGGGGCAGCCCACCGGGTGTCTCGCGTTCCCGGAAGTGTACCCGCGAATGCCGGCGCGAGGACTACCCACCGGACCCGGTGAGCCTCGACAAGCTCGCGACGTTCGTGATTGAGTGAGGGCAAAGCGCATCTCCACGGCATGTGATCTACTTCGCCTTCCCGGCCAGCCTCGCACGGTAGTCCTTCCAGCGGACCGAGAGGGCATCGGGACTTGGCTTCGCCGTGGAGCAGAGAAGCGAACCACCGTTATAGGTTGCGTACCCTGCCGCCTTCACCGATGGGTGAAGGCGGACGGTAAGAGTTGTTGGGTCAATGCCGATCAGGTCGAGATCGAACAGAGTGTGAAGGTCGGCGCGCAGGAGTAGGCCGTTCTCGGGGTTGTGGTCGTTGGGCTCGCGGTACGGCTTGATGTGTGCGGCTTCGATCACGTCTATCAACTCGCAACCCGAGATCATACAGCGGTCGCCGTACCGCTTCCGCAAGTCGTCGCGGAAGCCCTGTTGCCCCCGACGCTCCTTGATCTGCCGCATCACTGTCGGTCGCCGATCTTCTGAGCCCGGCACATAGGGGGCCGTCGGCTTAAGTTCAGCGTCGGACTGACCGGCCTCGTCGGGCTTGAGGTACGGCGAGCTTATCCCGGCTGCAAGGTCGAGCAGGTAGCGGTTGCCGTGGTAGGGGGTGAGATTCACCTCTTCGTCGGTGTGGTGAATGTGCAACCGCTGATTCTGGATGCCCCCGATCCACCTCACCCGCTTATCCCCCGGCTTGGCCTTGGCGAGGTTCTGCTTGACCAAGACGTGCTTTACGACCGCGTAGGGAATGACGAAGTAGTCGTCCTCTTTCTTCGGGTCGCCGTGGACGATCAGGAAGAAGTCATCCCCCGATGCTGTCCGCCTCGCTTGCAACTCTTGGTACGAGAAGTCCAACCAGTAGTTGCCGGCGGGCTTGGCCGGGTGTGGCAAAACTTCCGGGAGGTTAATGGGTGATTGCGGGCGATGCCCAGT
>CAZBXY010000062.1:0-30162 GCA_964495365.1 uncultured Frigoriglobus sp.
CTCCCGGCGGCGCCGGGCGGCCCCGGCCCCCCCGCCCCCCCGCCCCCCCCCCCCCCCCCTCCACCCCGGGCTAACATCGGCCGCCGCTCCGCGGCTGAAAACCGAGAACCGATCCGCTTCACACCTCCGACGAGTCGTCCGACGACACCGGGCGGTCCTGCGGGTCGTCTTTGATGTCGTCCTTCTTCGACTCGCCGGCGGCGTTCGGGTCTTCCTTCATCGTCGCCGGGACCGACTGATAATCGGCGGCCGGGACGTGTTCCTTCGAGCGACCGAGCATGTCCCCGCACACCTGGTACTTGAAGTTGCCGATCTGCAGCTCGTCGCCGGGCCGCAGCTTCCCCTCCGCGACCCGCTGCCCGTTGATCCGCACGCCGTTGGTACTGCCCAGGTCGCGCACGATGAGGCAATCGGTCATCTGGGCCAGCACGCAGTGGCGCCGCGACACCTTTTTGGAGTTCAACTGAACGTCGCACTCCTCGTGCCGGCCGAACAAGAGAATCGGCTTGTCGAGAAGGATGCTGGGGCCGTCGGCGAGTGACAGCAGGTGCGCGGGCATGTGTCGTCCCCGGTTGGGATTACGTTCTTATACCACGCCGGCCCAGCCGGGGCGACACCGGAACTTTCCCGGCTTTCCGGGTATTGACAGAATATGAACGTGTGTATAAATTGTACTTGGGTTTACTATTGTCCGCGCCAGCGGTGAGGGAGGTGCTCGGGATGAAGTGACACGGCCGACCTGCTAAAACAGCCGGTATGGCCGAACTCGTCTTTCAGAAGTGCATCAACCCGCGGTGCGGCGGAACCGCCGCGCTCGACGACACCGCGTTCGCGTGCCCGAAATGCGGCGGGTTGCTCGACGTCGCTTACGACTGGACCCGCTTGTCCGTTCCGAAGGCGCTTACGCACTTCGAGAGCAAGTGGGCCAACCGCACGAACCCGCTGGACTTTTCCGGCGTGTGGCGGTTCCGCGAGCTGCTTCCGTTCGCGCCGGACGAAGCGGTTGTAACGATCGGCGAGGGGCAAACGCTCTGCCAGCGGGCCGACGCGGTCGCTTCGTATGTCGGGCTGAGCGCGGGGAGGCTGTTCCTCCAGTACGAGGGGATGAACCCGTCGGGGAGCTTCAAGGACAACGGGATGAGCGCGGCGTTCACGCACGCGCGTATGACCGGGGCCACGAGAGCGGCGTGTGCGAGTACGGGCAACACCTCCGCGAGCCTCGCCGTTTACTGCGCCGCGCGGCAGCAGATGCGCGGGATCATCTTCATCGGCAGCGGAAAGATCAGTTACGGGAAGCTGTCACAGGCGCTCGAACACGGCGCGCTGACGATCCAGATTCACGGCGACTTCGACGACGCGCTGCGCCGCGTGCAGGAGGTGAGCAAGCAGCTCGGCATCTATCTGGTGAACAGCGTGAACCCCTTCCGGCTGGAGGGGCAGAAGACGATCATGTTCCGCGTACTCGAAGCGCTCCGGTGGGAGGTGCCGGACTGGGTCGTCGTGCCCGGCGGGAACCTCGGCAACGTGTCGAGCTTCGCGAAGGCGTTTCGCGAACTCAAGGAACTGAACCTGATCCCCCGCGCGCCGCGGCTGGCGGTCATCAACGCCGGCGGCGCGGACACCTTCTATCAACTTCACGAGAAACAGGGGCTGCGCTGGAACGGCGGGCAGTTCGATCAGGCGAAGATCGACGCCTATTACGCCGCGCTCGACGCGAGTCACCGCAAGGCCGACACGCTCGCGAGCGCGATCGAGATCAACCGGCCGGTGAACCTGCCCAAAGCCCTCCGGGCGATGGAGTGGTGTAACGGCGTGGTGCGCGCGGTTCCCGACGGGGAGATTCTCGACGCGAAGGCGCGGATCGGGGCCGGCGGTCTGGGTTGCGAACCCGCGAGTGCCGCGAGCGTTGCCGGGTTGCGCCAGCTTGTTCGGGAAAATGTGATTTCGCCGTCCGACTCCGTCGTCTGTGTCTTAACGGGGCACGTTCTGAAAGACCCGGACGAGACGGTGGCGTACCACTCCGCCGACCCGGCCACCTTCGACGCGAAGCTCGGCCAGCGCGGGGTGAAGTCGGTCGCGTTCGCCAACCGCGCGGTGCAAGTGCCGAACGACCTCGCGGCGATCGTCCGGGCGATCGAATCCCACGCCTGACCGAGGTCGCCATGCGCCGCGGGGCTTCTCTGATCGAACTGATCGTTGTGCTGGCGATCATCGCGATCATGGTTTCGATGCTGCTCCCGGCCGTGCAGAAGGTACGTGCGGCGGCCAACAACACCGTCTGCAAGAACAACCTCCGGCAGATCGGGCTCGGTCTCCACATGTATCACGACGTCCACAAGACGCTGCCGTTCGCCCGGACGTGCCCGGCGCCGTGGCAGGGCGGCAAAGACCCGCTGTGCCTGACCTGTTCCCCCGCGAACACCTACACGAGCGCGAACGAGACGTGGTGGGCGCCGTACGATAACCGTCCCGGTTCGACCGTCACCGCCGCGCTCCCGGACGGCCCGCCGCGCGGGACGATTTCGCCGTTCGTGGAGAACTCGGTGCGCGTGTTCCGCTGCCCGGACGCCTTCGACCGCACGTCCGGCAGCCCGACGAGCGGCGGGAACTTCCAGATCAGCTACGCGATCAACCCGGACGTGGGCGGGAAGACGATCTCGCAGGTCGGCGGGCACATGCTGGTTATCGAACACGACGACCTGCCCGCGTGCCGCGGCGTCATCGGTCACTTCACAAGCTGGCCGGCCGACCCGGCGGCGCGGGCCGAGCGCCACGACCCGAAGCGCCACTTCGGCACCTCGAACCGCCTCTTTTACGACGGCAGCGTGCCCACCGGCCCGTAACGCGATATGCTTACGGCGAGTAGCAACGCATTCGCCGAGGCACACATGAAGACTCACATTGCGATCAACGGGGCGTGCGGGCGGATGGGCCAGCGGATGATCGCGCTGGCGAAGGACGACCCGCAGCTGCACCTCACCGCGGCCATCGACGCGGCCACCAACCCGCTGCAAGGGAAGGACGCGGGTGAGGTCGCGATGTGCGGGCACCTCGGCGTTCCCATTCGTTACGACATCCCGCTGGGCCTGCGCATCGATACGCTCATCGACTTCTCCGCGCCCGCGGGCACGATGGCCGTGCTGCCGGTGTGCGTGGACCGGCGGGTTCCGATCGTCATCGCGACCACCGGCCACACCGAAGCGCAGAAAGCGGAAATCGAAGCGGCGGCGCACCAGACCGCCGTTCTCTTCGCCCCAAACATGAGTCTCGTGGTCAACCTCCTGTTTAAGCTCGTCCGCCTGACCGCGGAGGCGCTCAAGGGCAAAGGCTTCGATTCGGAGATCGTGGAACGGCACCACCGGTTCAAGAAGGACTCGCCGTCGGGCACCGCGATGCGGTTCGCGGAGATCATCAAGGAGGTGCAGGGCGGCGAGTTCGTCCACGGCCGCAAGGGCGATGTCGGCGAGCGGACGGATACCGAGATCGGCGTCCACGCGGTGCGCGGCGGCGACAACGTGGGCGAACACACGATCATCTTCACGACGATCGGCGAAACGCTGGAGTTGGTCCACAAGGGCCACAACCGCGACAGCTACGCCCGCGGCGCGCTGTTGGCCGCGAAGTACATGGCCAACCGCCCCGCGGGCCGCTACACGATGGCCGACGTGCTGGGGCTGTGAGTAGTGGGCAGCAGACAGTGGGCAGTGGGCAGAAAGACAAGAGACGGGAATTGGGCTTTCTGCTTTACTGCCCACTGTCTGCTGCCCACTGCCCACTACTCAGGGGCCACCGGTCGCCACTCTTCGCGCCCGCCGGCGGTGGCGTGTTCAGGTAGTACGCCCACACCTCTGCATGGCCTTCCACCTCGATCGGTTCACGAACGAACCAGTTCGGCACGTCTTCAAACGCATCCAGTTCCGCGAGGCACTCCTCGTCCACCGCGAACAGTTCGCCGCGCACCGCGAGGCCGCCGGCGGTGTCGCGTACTAGCCCGGGGTGCTCGCCGAGGTCGAACACGCGGTACCGCGGTGCGGTCGTCGCTTCGCCGAGGAACTCCTGACCCGCGATGCGGAAGTCATTCCGCCCGCCGCGCTTCAGCGTGCCGTATACGAACAGAATCGTTTTGCTCAAGGGCCGTCCTCCGCGGTACACTGCGGACATCTTCCTTCCGCATGATACTCTCCCGCCATGAACGAACCCATCTCCCGCCGGAGTGCGCTGAAAGCCGGGGCCGCGGTCGCCATCGCGCCGCGACTCGCCCGAGGCGCGCAGCCGAACGCGAAGGCGCCCGAGGGCTATGCGGATCAGCTCAGCTACGCGCCCGGCGACGAGGTGAAGCTGCACATCTCGTCCACGAAGTGTGATCTGGAAATCTTTCGTGTCGGGGCGGAGCGCAAGAGCGTGTGGAAACACGCCGGCGCGAGTCCGGGCGTCCATGAGGTGCCGAAGGACGCCTCCTCGCACGGCTGCAAGTGGCCGTTCTCCGTCGCGATCCGGGTCGGCGCCGACTGGCCGAGCGGGTACTACGAGTGCCGCATGACCACGCAGCCGCCGGGGCAGAAGGAAGCGGTTGGCACGCTGTTCTTCATCGTGCGCCCGAAAGATCCGGGCAAGCAATCGAAGGTGCTGCTCCAGCTCTCGACCAACACCTACAACGCCTACACGAACTGGAACGGCTACAGCCTGTACGCCTACCACGGCCGGCACAAGGTCCAGGGCCGCCGCGTGTCGTTCGACCGCCCGCAGTACTCGCAGTTCCGCCAGTGGGAACTGCCCTTCGTACAGTGGGCCGAAAAGGCCGGCTACGCGCTCGATTTCTGCGCGAACTCCGACCTCGAATTCCGCCCGGAGCTGCTGAAGCACTACAAACTGGTGCTGAGCGTCGGGCACGACGAATACTGGTCCGCGCCGATGCGGGACCACCTCGAAGCCTTCATCGGCAACGGCGGGAACGTCGCGTTCTTCAGCGGCAACACCTGTTGCTGGCAGGTGCGATCCGAAGACAACGGCCGGGCACTGACCTGCTGGAAGCAGAACTTTGGCGACGACCCCGTTTACAAGTCGAACGACCACAAGTTGCTCAGTACGCTCTGGAGTCATTACCTCGTGAACCGTCCCGAAAACGCGCTGACCGGCGTCGGGTTCCTGTGGGGCGGCTACCACCGCAGCCACGGGCAGTTCATGGACGGCAGCGGGGCGTACACCGCGCACCGGCCCGACCACTGGCTGTTCGCCGGAACGGGCCTCAAGCGCGGCGACACCTTCGGCGCGAAACTGCCCGAATACAAGACGGTCGGCTACGAGTGCGACGGGTGCGAACTGGTCTGGAAGGACGGACTGCCGTTCCCCACCCACACCGACGGCACGCCGAAGGATTTCGAGGTGCTCGCAACCTCGCCGGCGAAGTGGCACCCGGACGACTGCGAATGGTACGAGCGGTGGCAAAAGGGCCGCGTCGGCAACGCGGTCATCGGCACCTACACCCGCGGCGGCACCGTGGTGACGGTCGGCAGCACCGACTGGAGCCACGGCCTCCGTGGCGGGGATGCCGCGGTCGTGCGGATTACGAAGAACGTGTTCGAGAAGCTCGGTTGACCCGGCGAACCCCGGCCGCAAGGCCGGGGGTGTTTCGCACCGTCTACACCCCCGGCCTTGCGGCCGGGGTTCGCCTTCCCTCCCCCGGAGTAGCTGCCATGACGACCCGTCGAACGTTCCTCGCCTCCTCCGCGGCGCTGCCGCTCTTCGGCGCGCCCGCGGCCGCCCAGCCCGACAAGCTCACCGTCGCGCTCGTCGGGTGCGGCGGGATGGGCAAACACCACCTCAACCTGCTCGTCAAGCACAAGCAACTGAGCGTCGCCTACGTCTGCGATGCGGACGACACCCGGCTCGCCGACGCTGCCAAGATCGCGTCCGACGCCGGCCACGCGGTCAAGACTACCAAGGACATGCGCACCGTGTTCGAGGACCGGGCCGTTCAGGCGGTGTGGATGGCGACCCCCGACCACTGGCACTCGCCCGGGGCGATCCTCGCGGCCGACGCCGGTAAGCACGTGTACGTCGAGAAGCCGTGCTCGCACAACGTTCGCGAGGGCCGGCTGCTGGTGGAAGCCGCGAAGCGGAACAAGGTTCACATTCAAGTCGGCACGCAGTCGCGCAGCACTCCGACAGTGGCCGAAGCCATGAAGCGCGTCCACGACGGCGCCATCGGCGAAGTGCTGGTCGTCAAGGCGTGGAACAGCCAGCTCCGGCGTAACCTCGGCAAGGTGAAGCCGAGCGAGCCGCCCAAGCACATCGACTACGCCCTCTGGCAGGGGCCGGTGCCGGAGGCCCCGTTCTACAGCAACCGCGTCCACGGCTCGTGGCGGTTCTTCCTGGACTACGGGGCCGGCGACATGGGCAACGACGGCGTTCACGATGTCGATGTCGGCGTGTGGGGCATGAAGTTCGACACGCTGCCCAACCGCGTCACCGCGCTCGCGGGCAAATACTTCTTCGACGACGATCAGGAGTGGCCGGACACGCAGTACGTCGTGTGCGAGTACGACGCGGGCAACGGCGGCAAGAAGCCCCGGCAGTTCATCTATGAACAGCGCATCTGGTCGCCCTACGTGCAGGAGGACTACGAGAACGGCTGCGCGTTCTACGGCACGAAGGGGATGATGATCATCGGCCACTCGGTCGGCTGGAAGCTCTACGGCGAGCGGAACAAACCGCTGGAACAGATGCAGGGGCGGCCCGATCTGGCGCTGCACCACCAGAACTTCATCAACGCGTGTCTGAAGGGCGAGAAGCTCACCGCCCCGGCGGAGGTCGGCCACATCTCCGCGGCGATCTGTCATTTGGCGAACATCAGCGGCCGGCTGCGGACGACGCTGGAGTTCGACCCCACGAAGGAGGCAATCACGAACAGCCCGGAGGCGCACGCGATGCTCCGCCGCAAGTACCGCGCGAACCACTGGGCCGTGCCGAAGGGCGTGTGATTTGTCTTCGGTTCCTACCCCGAAGGGGTTGTATCCCGAAGCCCAGGGTCAGCACGCGCAGCGTGCGCCACCCTGGGAAACCGACGACCACCACGATGCGCTGACGTTCCCAGGGTGCGCTGCGCGACCCTGGGCTTCGGGATACAACCCCTTCGGGGTAAAGAAGAAAGCCCAAGGTGCCCCATGCCCATCCTCAAGGCCAACTGCCCGGAGTGCGATACCGGCGTTCGCCGCACAGTGAACGAACCGGGCGAGTACAAGTTGAAGTGCCCCGACTGCGGGCACCGCTTCTTCGCCGAACTCGAAGGTGAAGACGACCGCCCACGGTATCAGCCGCGGGCCGCGGGCAAGTCCCACACGCCGATCCTCGTCGGGGCGATCGCGGGCGGGGTGCTGCTCGTCGGGGCGATCCTCGGGCTGGCGTTCGCCTTCAGCGGGCCGAAGGACAAGCCGGTCGCGAAGGCCGACCCGCCGGCGAAGGCGGCTCCGCCGACCAAGACCGCCCCGCCGAAGGCCAACCCCACCCCCGCGCCCGCCACGATCCCCGCGACAACACCCGCGCCGGTCGAACCGAACCCGACCCCGATGCCCGTCACTCCGGCGCCCGCGGGGCCGCCGGCCGGAATGCCCGATCCGCCAGACGTGCCCGACGGGCCGGTTGTGCCCGCGGCGGGCGTTCCCGTACTCCCGCCGGGCGAAGACGTGTTCGCGCGGGCCGCGACCTTCAAACTCGACGGCCCGCTGCCCGAACTGCCCCCGCTGCCGCCGGTCGAGCGCCGCCCGATGCTCGCCCTCGACTCCGGCGGGCACACCGCGTTCGTCAAACACGTGTTCTTCACCCCGGACGCCGACCGCGTCATCACGGTGAGCGAAGACAAGTCGGTGCGCGCGTGGGACGTGCTCAGCGGCGAGCCGGTGTACACCGTGCGCCTGCCCGCCGGGCCGGACATCGAGGGGACGCCGTTCGGTGCCGCGATGTCGCCCGACGGCAAGCTCCTCGCGGTCGGCGGGTTCCCGCTCGGTCGCGGCAAGTTCGGCGTTCCGTTCTACCTCCTGTCGGTCGCGACCGGCGAGTTGGTCGCCATCGTAGACGGAGCGAAAGACAGTATCCGCTCGCTCGGTTTCTCCCCGGACGGAAAGCGGATCGCCGTCGGGTCCGTCGATGGTGTGCTTCAGGTGTACGACCTGCCGTCGAAAAAGTGGGTGTTCCGGGCGCTGGCGCACACCGACGCGGTCGATCAGGTGCGGTTCAGCCCGAAGGGCGGGCTGCTGGCCACGATCGGGTACGACAAGGAAATCAAGATCTGGGAGCTGACGAACGCGACCAACTTCGCGGCGCAGATGAAGCTGACCGAGGAGAAGCCCAACGATGCCGCGTGGACGTCCGACGGAAAGACACTGGCAGTGGGTTGCACCGACGGCACCGTGCGGTTGTACGACGGCACCGGCAAACTGTTGAAGACGGTGCCCCCGGCATTGGAAAACGGGAAAGCGCCGATTCAAATCGTGCGGCTCCGGTTCCTGCCCGGCGACAAGCAGATCGTCTTCGGCGGAGTCGCGGCGCTCGGCTGGGCCGGGGTCGCCGACCTCGCTACCGGTGAGCACCCGGTCATCGTCCGCGACCACACCAATACCGTCATGGCCGTGGACCGGTCGGCCGACGGCGCGCTCGCGGTCACCGCCGGGGGCGAGTTCAACGAGATTCTGGTTTGGGACGTGAAGACCGGTGCCCTCGTTCGCCGGTTCCAGGCCGCGAGCAAGGGGCTGTGGGCGGTCGGGTGGGCGAAAGACGGCAAGGCGCTCGCGTGGGGCACCACCAACAGGTTCATCGACGGGCTGTGCGCGCTCGAACAGACTCTGAGGCTCGACGAGTTCCTCCCCGGGCCGCCGCCCAAGCCGGGTGATTTCGTGCGCCACGTGCGCGACGACGGCACGTTCTCCGTGAAGGTCGATAACTTCTTCGAGTTCACGGTTTTGGAGAACGGCAAGCCGCTGTACCGCCACAAGTCCGAGCTTGACCGCATCTACAGCGTCACCTTGCTTCCGGGCAAAGGGATCGTGGTCGGCGCGGCGTTCGGCGCGTACCTACTGGACACGAAGACGGGGAACCAACTCCGCTCCTACCGGGCCTCCCGCGGGCTGACGACGGCACTGGCCCCGTCGCCTGACGGCCAGTACTTCGTCAGCGGGTCGTCGGACCACGTGATGCGCGTGTGGGCGCACGACCGCGAGGAACCGGTGCTGTCGGTGTTCGCCGTCGGGCGCGAGTGGATCGCCTGGACGCCGCAGGGGTATTACGCCTGTTCGCCGTACGGCGAGCGGCTCATCGCCTGGCAGGTGAACAACGGGATCGACAAATTGCCCGCGGTTCACCCGGCGGTGCGGTTCCGCGCGTCCTTGTACCAGCCGGCGCTCATCAAGTACCTGATCCCCGCCGGCGACATGCGGCTGGCGCTGGCGATGGCCAACAAGTTCGAGCGCCAGTCGATCGCGGTGACCGGACTGGCCGAGGTGCTGCCGCCGGAAGTCACACTGAGCGCCCCGGCGACCGCGACCGACAAGCCGGTACTCGTGCGGGCGGTCGCGGAGGGCACCGCGAAGAACCCGATCGTCGCGATGCGCCTCCTGGTAGACGGGCGCCCGTACAACGGCGCCGCGGGGGTGCGGAAGTTCGACAAGCAAGCCAAGGCCGAGGCGACGTGGAACGTGACGCTCGGCCCCGGCGCGCACACGCTCGCGGTGCTGGCCGAATCGCCGGTGAGTAAGGGCATGTCGCCCTCGGTGAGTGTGACCCGCGGCGGGCCCGCGAGCCTGCCGAACCTCTACGTGCTCGCGGTGGGCGTCTCGGCTTATCCTGGCAGCATGAAGCTCAACTACGCGGCGTCCGACGCGTTGTTACTCACGCGCACCCTTCAGGAGAAGTCGCGCACGGTGTTCGGCAAGATCGAAATGAAGGTGCTGACCGACAAGGAGGGCACCAAGCTCAACATCCGCGAGGGGCTGGAGTGGCTGAAGTCGAAGATGACCGACAAGGACGTGGGCATCTTCTTCTTCTCCGGCCACGGCGGCCGCGACGACGACACCGGCAAGTTCTACCTGATCCCGGTGGACGTGGGCCGCGACATCGACAAGACCTGCTTCTCCGGCGAGGAACTGAAGTCGCGCCTGGAGGACATGCCCGGGCGCCTGGTGGCGATCCTGGATGCGTGCCACTCCGGCGCGGTGACCGAGATCAAACCGGCCCAGGCCGACAACCTTGTGCGCGACCTGATGACCGACGATTACGGCGTGGTGGTGCTGGCGTCGTCGCTGGGCCGCGAGTGTTCACTGGAGAGTACCGCGACGCGCGCCGGGTTCTACACGCTGGGCCTCACCGAGGGGATGCGGGGCCGGGCCGACCTCAACCGCGACGGCGTGGTGTTCCTGAACGAACTCGAGCGCTACGCGGCCTTGCGCGTGCAGCAGCTCAGCGGCGGGCAGCAGAACCCGACGATGGGCCGCCCGCCGAACGTCAAGCCGTTCCCGATCGCCAAACCGTAACCCGTCCCGATCGGTTCGCGTACACTCAATCCTGTCCGCACCGCACGTTCAGGGCCGCGCCATGTTCCGCACACGATCCGCCGCACCGTTGGTACTCGTTCTCGCGCTCGTTTCGGCGTGTGCGCAGCGCGCCGCGGAGCCGCCGGCGGCGGTCGTGGTCGCGCCGGACCCGGCCGACGACGGCACGATCCCCCCGCCGCGCCCGGTGCCGCTTGCGGCCGAACCCAGCGACGCGAAGGACGCGCTGGAGGTGCGCGTGACCGGCGGCGCGAGCGCCCGCTGGCGGGTTCAGTACCCGCAGGGCCAGCGGGTCGTGCTCGGCGAGGTACACGAAATGACCGCCGCCGAGCGGGCCGTCTACGGCTACCTTGTTCTGCCGCTCGACCGGCCGGTGAGGTTCGTGGTCGCCGCCGAGGGGGACGCGGCCCCGTTCGAGATCCTGCGGTTCGCCGTGTCGGTGGAAGCCGCGAAGGGCCGGGAGGTACACGCGACCGTCAAGCCGACCCGGGCGGGCGAGTTCGCCGTCCGCAGCGCCCGCGGGCGGATCGGCACCGCGGTCGTGGTCCCGGCCATCGAGTTCGATGCGTGGCTCCAGGGGCAGCGGCCGTGGGTGGAGGGGAAGCCGCCCACGAACGAAGGGCGCCAACTGTTTCTGAAGTTCCAGTGCAACCGGTGCCACCGGGCGGACCCGACCGCGAAGGGACCGGGCCTCGAAGGGCTGTACGGGACGAAGGTGGCGCTCAAGGGCGGCGGGGTTGAACTCGCCGACGACCAGTACATTATCGAGTCGATTCGCCGGCCGCGGGTGAAGGTGGTCGAGGGCTGGGAACCGATCATGCCCGCTTACGACGAGACGCAGATTTCGGCGGAAGAGTTGACCGCGCTGGTCGCGTACATTCGCGGCTTGAAGAAGGGCGGCGCGAAGAACGAGGAATCGTTCCCGCCGCCGATCGGGGCGCCGAGTGAGCCGCCGAAGGGGAAGGGCGGGCCGCCGGCGGACGACCCGTCGATCCCGCACCCGCGCCTCGAGCCGCTCCGAAAGCCGGTCGCGCCGCCCCCGCGCGAGAAGCCGCAGTGAGTTGTGTGTTCCCAACGGGCCGCGCCCGGCCGCCCACGCGGCTCACAGGGAGGGGAGTTCGATGGGCGTGATGACCCTCGTGCGCCACGGCCAGGCCTCGCTGTTCGCCGACAACTACGACGAACTCTCGGCGCTGGGCCGGGAACAGGCGCGACTGCTGGGCGAATACTGGGGGCGCCGACAGATCGACTTCGGCGAGGTGTATTGCGGCCCCCGCGCGCGGCACCGGCAAACCGCGGAACTCGCCGGCGCCGCCTTCCGCCGGGCCGGGCGAGCCTGGCCGGAACCGGTGGCGCTCGCGGAACTCGACGAGTACGACCTCGGCGGCCTCCTCCACACACTCGCCCCGGCGCTGGCGCGCCGGGAGCCGGTCTTCGCGGAACTGTTGACGAACTACCGGCGGGCGGAGGCCGGGCCCGACCGCACGGGGCGCTTCGGGAAGGTGTTTGAAGCGCTGACCATGCACTGGGTGACGGCGCAGGACTCCGTCGAGGAGGTGGAGAGCTTCCCGGCGTTCCGGGACCGCGTCGCGCGCGGGCTGCGCATCGTGACGGGAAAACCGGGATCGGGGCGCCGGGTGGCGCTGTTCACATCGGCCGGGGTCATCGGGACATCCGTTAGGCTGGCGCTCGGCGCCCCGGACCGGTCGGCCCTCGACGTCAACTGGCGCGTGCGCAACTGCTCGCTGACCGAGTTCGTGTTCTCGAGGGACCGCTTCACCCTCGACAGCTTCAACGCGCTGCCGCACCTGGAGAACCCGGCGCTCTGGACGTACTGGTGAGGTTTCTCGTTGCCCGACTCTCCGAGTCGGGTCCGGGCGACGAGAAGAGAAGAACCCGACTCGGAGAGTCAGGCTACGGAAGAAGTCGGGTTCTGATTGCTCCCGACTCGGAGAGTCAGGCTACGGAAGAAGCGGATATGACTCACACCCTCGACACCGCCGCGCCCGTGCGCCCTGGGGAAGAGTTGCCGGTTGCTGCACTGGAAGCGTACCTCGCGCTGCACGTGCCGGGCGCCGCGGGCCCGCTCACGGTGGAGCAGTTCCCGTCGGGCTACTCCAACCTCACGTACCTGTTGCGAATGGGCGACCAGGAGTTCGTCCTCCGCCGGCCGCCCTTCGGCAATCAGGTGAAGTCCGCGCACGACATGGGGCGCGAGTTCCGCGTCCTCTCCAAACTGAGCGCCGGGTTCCCGCCCGCCCCGCGCCCCTACTTCTACTGCGACGACACCGGCGTTCTGGGGGCGCCGTTCTACGTGATGGAGCGCCGGCGCGGGGTGATTTTGCGCGGCGCCGGTCACCCGGGACCGGCCCTCGACCCGCCAACCGCGCGCGGGCTGAGCGAAGCGCTCATCGACAACCTGGCCCTCCTGCACGCGATGGATTACCGGGCGGCCGGACTTGCCGACCTGGGCAAACCCGACGGGTACGTTGCGCGCCAGGTGTCGGGGTGGATCACCCGCTACACCAACGCCCGGACCGACTCTTTCCAAGAGATGGAGCGGATCGCGTTGTGGTTGACCGCTCACACCCCGGCGGAGTCGGGCGCCGCCCTCGTCCACAACGATTACAAGTACGACAACCTCGTACTCGACCCGGAGAACCTGACGCGGGTCGTGGCCGTTCTGGACTGGGAAATGGCCACGATCGGTGACCCGCTCATGGACCTCGGAACGACCCTCGGCTACTGGGTCGAGGCGAACGATCCCGAACCAATGCACGCGAACGTGGTCGGGCCGACGGCGGTGCCCGGGAGCCTCACCCGCCGGGAGCTGGTCGCCCGTTACGCCGAGAAGACCGGGCGCGACGTGTCCGGCGTCCTCTTTTACTACTGCTTCGGCGTTTACAAGATCGCGGTTATCATCCAGCAGATCTACGCCCGCTACGTCCGGGGACACACTCGGGACGCGCGGTTCGCCCGGCTGAATGAGCGGGTCGCGGCACTCGCCCGGGCGGCTGGTCAGGCGCTGGAACGCGGCCATCCGTAGCCCGACTCTGTCGTAGCCCGACTCTCCGAGTCGGGTCCGGGCTACGACAGAAGAACCCGACTCGGAGAGTCGGGCTACGTATACCATCACCAAACCCGTACAGGAGTCCGCCATGACCTCGTGTCGTTTCGCCTGTCGTCTCATCATCGCCTGCTGGGCGGTCGTGGCCACCGCCGCCGGCGCGTTCGGGGCCGATCCCGTCAACGGCCCGAAAACGCCCCTGGACGAGTACGTCGCCAAGGCGGACCCGACCTACGAGTGGAAGGTGGTGAAAACGATCCCCGGCGCCGGGGTCACCACCTTCGTCATCGACCTGAAGTCGCAATCGTGGCGCGCGGCCCCCGACGTGGACCGGACCGTCTGGGAACACTGGCTGGTCGTCGTCAAGCCGGACACGGTCAAGCACCCGACGGCGTTCCTCATGATCGGGGGCGGGCGGAACGGAAGCCCGGCCCCGGAGGGCGCGAGCGCAACGAGCATCGAAATGGCCAAAACGACGAACTCGGTCGTCGCGGAACTCCGGATGGTCCCGAACCAGCCGCTCGTCCTCAACAAGGACGGCAAGCCGCGGTCCGAGGACGACCTCTTGGCCTACGGCTGGGTCAAGTACATGGACACCGGCGACCCGTTGTGGATCGTGCGGCTGCCGATGGTGAAGAGCGCCGTGCGGGCGATGGACACCATCACCGCGCTGTTGGCCAGTGAAAAAGGTGGGAAGGTGGACGTGAAGACCTTCGTGGTCGCCGGCGGGTCGAAGCGCGGGTGGACGACGTGGCTGACCGGGGCGGTGGACAAGCGCGTCGTGGCGGTCGTCCCGATCGTCATCGACGTGGTGAACGTGAAGGCGTGCTCGATCAACCACTTCTGCGCCTACGGGTTCTGGGCGCCGGCGATCGGCGACTACACCCGGCACAAGATCTTCGAGCGCAGCGACACGAAGGAGCACGACGCCCTCATGCGGATCGAAGACCCGTACTTCTACCGCGACCGGCTGACCATGCCGAAGTTCGTGGTGAACGCCGCGGGCGACCAGTTCTTCCCGCCGGACTCGTCGAAGTTCTACTTCGGCGAACTGGTCGGGCCGAAGTTCCTCCGCTACGTGCCCAACGCCGACCACTCGCTCCGCGGGTCGGACGCGCAGGAGAGCATCCTGGCCTTCTACGAGGCGGTGTTGACCAAGGCGCAGGTGCCGAAGTTCTCGTGGGAAATGGCCGCCGACGGCTCGATCCGGGTCAAAACGGAGACCAAACCGCGCGAGGTGACCCTCTGGCAAGCCACGAACCCCAAGGCCCGCGACTTCCGGCTCGAAGCGATCGGCAAGGCCTACAAGTCGTCGAACCTGGAGCCGGGCGCGGGCGGCGTCTACGTCGCGAAAGTCCCCAAGCCTGAAGCGGGGTGGACGGCGTTCTTCGTCGAGCTGGTCTTCGACAGCGGGGGGAAGGTGCCCTTCAAGTTCACGACGCAGGTGGGCATCGTGCCCGACGTGCTGCCCCACAAGATCGAGGAGGCCAAGAAGCCGGCCAAATAGGCGCCCGAACTGGCTCCCGACACCGACGCCGGCGAGTTGACGCTGCGGGCGGGTGTCGGCGTTCCCGGTGGGGCATCCTGGGTGGTGTTTGTGACCGAGAACGAACTGGCGCCGCACGCCGCGGCGCTCGCCGCACTCGGTGAGTTCGACCGGGTTTCTTCTGTAGCCGGCCTCTGTGACCGGACCGGGGTACAGACACGAACCCGGTGTTGGTGTCCGATTTAGTGGGAGCCACCTCGCGACGCTCTTCGGTGGGCGCATGAAACAGAGGCTACAGAAACTCGTCCGATTCGGTATCGCTCCGACCGCTCCACCAAACGCGCTGCCGTCCGCCGCCGGGCCCGCTCCAGCACCCGTCGGCGACCAGCTTTTTCAGCCGGGCGGTGAGGATGTTCTTCGCGCCGCCCGGCGACCGGTGGAACTCCCCAAACCGTCTCTTGCCGGTGAGCGCGTCGCGGACGATGAGGAACGCTCACCAGTCCCCGACCGGCCACCGGTCCTCCGCGAATTTCCGATTTAGTTGCAAGATGCAACCGTATTCCCAGTATACCAGGTCAGTTGCAAATCGCAACCGCCGCGGCGGTGAGCCGCGGCACCTCACAAGGAAACCGTCATGTCCACGATCGACAAGGTCCTCTACACCGCGAAGACCCACACCACCGGCGGCCGGGACGGCGCGTCCCGCACCCCGGACGGCCGCCTCGACGTCCAACTCTCGAGCCCCGGCGCCGCGGGCGCCGGCACCAACCCCGAGCAGTTGTTCGCCGCCGGCTGGTCGGCCTGCTTCCTCGGCGCGCTGGGGGTCGCGGCGGCCCAGCGGAAGGTCACCCTCCCGCCCGACCGGGCCATCGACGCCGAGGTGGACCTCGGTACGAACGCGGGCGGTTACGTCCTCCGGGCGCGGCTCAACGTCAGCCTGCCGGGGCTGGACCGCGCGACCGCTCAAGACCTGGTGGAGGTCGCGCACCAGATCTGCCCGTACTCCAAGGCCACCCGCGGCAACATTGACGTCGCGCTCAATCTGATCTGAGTCGGTCGCCCCGCCCACGCTGGGCGGGGCACCTCGGCGGTCGCGGCTCGTTCCGACAGCGACCGGTTTCTCCCGGATGCGAATGAGACCGGTCCGTGCCGGGCCCACGTGCCGTTGGAGGCGCTCTTCGGGCGCCTGTTTTTCTTGGGGTCGCTCGGCGATCACTGCTCCTCGAACGACGGGCGCTGAACCTCGACCTCGGGGTAGGGCGGGGGCGCATCGAGTAACCCGTCCTCCTCGCCCTTCAGGTGCCGCCGGAAGAACGAGAGCAGGTAGGCGTTGGTGATCTCCATGGCGCGCTCGTGGCGGATCGGCCCGCCGCGAAGGTACCGCCACAGGGGCGAGTACAGCGGGCTGTCACAGTAATTGACGTGCCGCGCCCCGCGGATCGTGATCCACTGCCCGTTCTGCATGGCCGACCCGCGGCGGATCTTGTCGTAATCGTTTTTGATCGCGAGCAGTTGTTGGCGGGCCTCGCCGGTCGCTTTGGCGAGAGCCTCGGGTGTCGGCAGGGGGATGTCTTCGCTGAAGAACAGGAGCGGTTTGCCGTACCCGCGGGTCGCGGCCCCGCCGTAAATGGAGCCGTCGAGGTTGACGCCGGCGGCGACCCGTGGCTCGGTCAGGCACAGTTCCGCCGCGACGGCCCCTCCGAACGAATGGCCGAAGACGCCGACGCGCCCGGTCACGAGCCGGTCGGTGAACAGACCGGCCGGATCGGCCCGGTCGAGCCGTTCGAGTTCGTCCAGCACGAACCGCGCGTCGGCCACGCGGACCCGCAGTACTTCTTCGGCCCCGGCCGGATCACCTTCGGTGGGACCCGCGAACCGGGCGGCGCGCCCGTCCGGAAAGACAACCAGGTCGGTGTCGTAGGGGTGATCGAGACACGCGACTACGAACCCGTGACTGGCGAGTTCTTCGGCCTGAACGGTGTTGTGGTTCCGCCGGCCGTTCGCGCCGGGCGAGAACAGGATAACCGGGTGCCGGGCCGGGGCGACGGGCACGCCCGCCGCGGCGTGCGTCTGCACGCGGGCGAGGTGCTGGGTTTTGAGGGTGGTTTCGGCGAACGTGCGGTACGACCGGCCCGGCCCGGCCCGCCCCGCGGGGTACCAGATTTGAACGATCAGTTCGCGGCGCCCGTCCGGGCGGTCGGTTCGCGGTTCGGCCCGACCCGGATCGACCAGATGGAGCGTGACCGTACCGACGGGGTGCGGGCCGGTGGGTTTGGGAAGTTCAAATACCGGCAGCACGCTCGCGAGGACCGCGGCCGCGGCCAGCAACACGAGCCCCGCGAGCACGCCCCAGGTCGCCGGCTCCGGTGCCCGCGCGCGGGGCCACGCGGCGATGACGAAAAGGCCCAGGGTCACCAGGTACACCGGGGCGAGGTGCCACCGCGGCCCCTCGACGAGGGCGTGCGCGATCAGGAGCACGCCCGCGCCCGCGGGGAGTACGCGGACCCAACCCGGCGCCCCCCGGTGCGACAGGTGCCACAGCAACAGGCCTGCGGTCACGGCCCAGAGGGCAATTTCGAGTGGTCTCATTGTTCTGCCCCGAGTCGGCTCGCAATTTGGCCAGACGTTCGATCGATCAACGGCTCATGGAATAACAACTTCTCGCGGGACTGCGGGCGTTCTATGATTTCCTACAGTTCCGCACAAACCTGAGAGGCAACTGTGACGACGAGGGAACTCACGAGCCCCGAAAAGCGGCACCCGATCGATCGCGCCAAGACGTTAGTCGATCTGTTACTCTACCGTTTGGGCCTTCGTTCCGTTCGATTTCGCGGAGCCTTTCCAACGCACAAAGCCGCTCTGGTAGCGGTTCGCCCGGGACGGCTTGCCGGGTACGATAACGATGCGGTCGCCGACATTTCGTTCGCGCGAATGTGCCGGCTTGAACTCTGGGACTGGCCGGTATTGTACTGGCTCCAGCGCCTGGCGCCCGAGGTCCGATGCTTGCTCGATGTGGGGGGCCATCAGGGAACCAAGTTCCGCGCCTTCCGAAACCACCTTGCGTTCGACCGCGGTTTGCAGTGGGTGGTGTACGATGTGCCAGCGGTTGTGTGCGCCGGCCGCGCGCGGTGCGCGCGCGACGGGCTGACCGGGTTGTCGTTCATCGACGATCTGACCGCCGCACCAGAGGTCGACGCTGTGCTCGCTTCGGGGGTTCTGCAATACTTGGACGTCCCGTTCGACGAGTTGTTGGGGCGGCTTCCCCGACTACCTCGTCACCTGATCCTTAACAAGGTGGCGACCCGACCCGGCCCAACGGTCGTGACGCTCGAAAACTTCGGATGCGCCGAGGTGCCGTACCACATTAGGAATTACACCGAGTTCGTTTCGTCCCTCGACGCCTTGGGGTACGACCTTGTGGATCAGTGGGAGATTCCCCAACTCGCGCACGTCATTCAGACCCATCCGCGGTTGGGATCCTCTACGAGTTACGGTTTCTACGCCAAACGGCGCTGACCGAGTAACGTAACGGGCAATGGAGCGCAAGGCTACACGTGCCCGTTTCGCGACGGTTCGGGGATCGGGGTCGGGGTCTTGGAGCGGGTGACGCCCATCTTGCCGGCCGGGTTCCCGCCGACAATCGTAAACGGCGGAACGTCCGTCAGCACCACGGCGCCCGCGGCGACGATCGCACCTTCGCCGATCGTTACGCCCGGGCCGATGATCGCGTTCCGGCCGATCCAGACGTGGTCGCCGATGGTGATGGGGTGAACGTCTTCGGCTCGCGGCGCATCGCCCCGCGAGCGGGCCTGGACGTCGGTCGGGTGCCCGTTTGAATCGAACATCTGGACCCCGGTCGCGATCCGGCAGTGCGACCCGATCGTGATCGCCTTGCCGATCACGAACGTGCAGTTGTGGCTCACGCCCGACTTACTCCCGACGGTCAGCGTCGGGCGCTCGACGAACCGGGCCGCGAAGATGATGGTACATTTGCCGTCGAAGGTGATGTTGTCGCCCAGAACGATGGCCCCGTTTCCCTCGATCCAGTGAATGTACTCCCCGGTATGAACGTTTTTCCCGTACTTCTCGCAATACGTCTTGAACAGGGGTTCGCAGATGAAGACGCGCTGGAAGAAGGAGTACCCCCCGCGAACCATCACGTACACGAACAGGATGGGGCGGAAGATGATCCGCGGGGCCGGGACGCTCGCGCGGCGCCAGAACCGGTTCGCCCACCGGGCCGCTCGCGCGAGCCAGTGGTCGGAGGTCGCGAGGCGCCGGCGCAAGTTCGTATTCGACGGTTCCCCGTTTGAGGGAACGGTCGCCGACACGACCTCGACTGCCACACGCGGAAGGGTCAAGCGATCGGCGATCACGGCCGGGATCGGTGTGGTCGGTTCGAACGTGTGATCGCCTGGCCCGGGAGCCGGCGTGCCCGGTTCGGGCGCGGGGTTTCCGGTCGCGGACCGGATCGTCGCGGCCATATCCCGGATGGTCGGTCGCTCGAAGACCGTCGCGGCGGGCAGCGTAACACCGAAGGTCGATTGGATCTTGAGGAGCAGCCGTGCGGCCGTCAGCGAGAACCCACCCAGATCGAAGAAGTCGGCGGTGGAGCTGATGTCTTGAACCCCGAGCAACTCGACCCACACTTCGGTAAGGCGAGCCTCCACATCGTCACGCGGGGCGGCACCGGGGCCGGTCGGATCCGCGGGCGTTGGCGATCGTTCTTCGGCACCGGGTCGATCCTGCACCACAGTGTGTGGGGTCACGGGCGTCGTGAACGGGAATGCGGAAACCCGCCGGCCCGGGTCGGTCGCCACCCCTTCGAGCAGTTCCTGGAAGTGAGCGAGGAGCCGCTGGATCGTTTTCGGGGCGTACTTGGCGGTGCTGTATTCGCAGGACACGCGCCACCCCTCGTCCCGCTCGACCATGAAGAAATTCAGGTCGTGCATCGCACCCGGGGAGAGCGAGCGGACGGGCGTAACGGCCAGGGGGCCCACCGTGACCGGGTTCAGGAAGGCTTTCTGGAAGATGAAATTCAACTGGGACAGACCGGCGCGCTCCCGTTGTTGCTGTTGGGGGAGCGCGTCGAGAACCGACCCGAACGGCAAATCCTGGTTGGCCATAGCGTCGGTGACCGTGACGCGGGTGCGATTCAGGAGCTCGAGGAACGTCGGATCGCCGCTCAGGTCGCTGCGAAACGCCACGGTGTTGGCGAACCGCCCGACCACCGGCTCCAGTTCGGTCCGCGATCGGCCGACCATCGGCGTCACGACCGTGATGTCGGTCTGCCCCGTCCGGGAGTGGAGGAGGAGATTGAGCCCCGACAGGCAGGTCATGAACAGGGTGGCCCCGTGCCGCCGACCGAACGCGGTCAGCCGGTCGGTCAGATCGCGCGGGAGGAGGAGGGACTCGATCCGGCCCTTGGGTGGCTCAGCCGAAACGGGCATCGGATCGTAGGGCAATCGCGTGGGCCGCACCCCGTCCAACTGCCGCTTCCAGTACTCGGTTTGGGCGATGGCCGTTGGGGACCGGAGCCACTCCGACTGCCACACGGCGAAGTCGCCGAACTGAAGCCCCGGTTCCGGCAGGGGGGAGGGGCGCCCGGCCTCGAAGGCGGCGTAGAGGCTGGCGAACTCGCGGAGAACGATCCCGGTCGACCACCCGTCCGACACGATCTGGTGAATGGTGATGAGGAGCCGGTACTCCTCGGCCCCGAGTCTCAACACCCGCGCCCGGAACAGTGGTCCCGACTCCAGACAGAAACCGCGGCCGGCCTCTTGGGCCATCAGGGCCTCGGCACGTGGTTCGGGATCGGCCTCCCCGATCAAGTCGTCGATCGGCAGGGGGACGGGCGCGGGCGGGGCGACCACCTGGAGGAGACCGTCGCGGGCGAAGGTGGTGCGCAGCGCCTCGTGGCGGCGAACGATCTCGGTCAGCGCGCGGGCCGCCAGTTCGGGCCGGAGCGGCCCACACACGCGGAACCGGATCGAGAGATTGTAGGCCGGGTTGCGCGGGTGGAGCTGGTCCAGATACCAGAACACCCGCTGGCCCACGGTCACCGGGAACGCGTACTCCACAGCGGGCTCGGAACCCGCCGGCGTGAACGGTAACTCGTCGCACAGAATCATGGGTGCCTCCGCTAGTTGTTCGACCCGTCCGGCACCTCGGCCTTGGGCCGCCGGAACCGGTAGTTGTCGCGCCGCACCGCCGCCAACGTCGGCTCGTTCGCCGTTCTCCCCTCGGCCTGGGCCAGTTCCGCACAGATGGCCGCGACGGTTTGCCCCGTGAAAATGTGCTTCGCGGTCAGGTTCAGTCCGCGGTCCTTCCCCCGGGCCACGATCTGGAACAGCCGGAGCGAGTCCAGCCCGAGGTCGAACAGGTTGTCGTCCGCGTAGACGGTGGCCTGCTGGAGGACGCCGGCGCAGATCTGGGCCAGCGCTTGCTCCTGGGGGGTACGTGGTGGGGTCTTGCCGCTGCCCGTGACCGCCTCGGCCGGCGGAGCCGGGAGGGCGCGGCGGTCCACCTTGCCGCTCGGAGTCAGCGGGAGGGTATCCAACTCGACGTACTGCTGCGGAATCATGTACTCGGGCAACCACTGGCGCAGGTGGTGCCGCAGGTCGCCGGCGGGCGTCGAGCGCCCCGCGACGGGAACGATGTAACCCACCAGCCGCGCATCCCGCTCCACAACCACCGCCTGCCCGACCCCCGGGTGCGACGCGAGGACCGACTCGATCTCCCCCAACTCGATCCGGTAGCCCCGGATTTTCACCTGGTGATCCTTTCGCCCCAAACACTCGATCGCCCCGTCCGGGTGGTAGCGCGCGAGATCCCCGGTTCGGAACATCCGGTCGCCGGGGTCGGACCCGAACGGGTCGGGCAGGAACTTCTCGGCCGTGAGGTCCGGGCGGTTGATGTACCCGCGCGCGACCCCGTCCCCGGCGATGTACAGTTCCCCGACGGCGCCCGGCGGCACGGGCCGGAGGTTGTTGTTGAGGATGTAGCACCGGGTGTTTCCGATCGGCCGCCCGATGAGAACCTTCTTCTCGTCCCCCTTCACCACGCAGCCCGTGGACCAGATCGTGGTTTCGGTGGGGCCGTACAGGTTCCAGACCCGGCGGACCAGCGGCGGGAGGGCCGCGGCCAGTTCCGCGGGCATCGCTTCGCCGGTGCAGACGATCTGAAGGTTCCGCTTGCCGGCCCAGCCGGCCCCGAGCAACATCCGCCAGGTCACGGGGGTCGCCTGGAGGAACGTGATGTCGTGTCGGTCGAGCAGCTTCTTCAGTTCCTCTCCTTCGCCGGCCTGCTCGCGGCTGGCGATGACCGTCGAAGCCCCGACCAGGAGCGGCAGCCAGACGTCCGCGCCGGCGATGTCGAAGGAGATCGTGGTCACCGCCAGGAGCCGGTCGCCGGCTCCAAACTGGAGCCACTCCCGGACCGACCACAGCAGGTTATTCAACGCGCCGCGGGAAACCGCCACCCCCTTCGGCTTGCCCGTCGATCCCGAGGTGTAAATCACGTAGCCGAGGTGTTGCGGATCAACCGCCACGTCGAGGTTGTCGCAACCGTGGGAGTGCCACCCCGAATCGTCCACCGCGACGACCGCGGCCGAACCGTCCGGGAGCGACCCGCGAAGTTCTTTTTGGGTCAGGACGGCCTTCGCCCCGCTGTCCTCCAGGATCTGGCGGACCCGCTGGGGGGGCAGCAGGGTGTCCAGCGGCAGATATCCGGCCCCGGCCTTGACCACGGCCAGGAGGGCCGTCATCAGATCGATCGAGCGCTCCAGGTAGACGGCGACCAGGGACTCCGGCCCCGCGCCGCGGGCGCGTAACTCGCGGGCGAGGCGGTTGGCCCGGCCGTTGAGCTCGGCGTAGGTGACCGATTGGTCGCCGAACACAACCGCCACCGCGTTCGGCGTGCGGGCGACCTGTTCCTCGATGAGGCGGGCGAGTGACGCCCCGCGCGGGTACTCGAACCGCGTCTGGTTCCACTCGACGAGAACCCGCTGCTGCTCGGCGGCGCTCAACATGGGCACGGCCGAGATCGGGAGCGCCGGGTCGGCGGCCATCGACTCCAGGAGCGTCTCGAAGTGCCCCAGCCACCGCTCCGCGGTCGCCCGGTCGAACAGGTTCGTGTTGTAGTCGAGGTCGAGCACCAACCCGGTGTCCGACTCGACCACGTTGAGGAACAGGTCGAAATTGACGAACTGCTTCGGGCACGGGTCCACCTCGGCCTTGAGACCCGGGAACTCCAGTCCGGCCCCGATCTTCTCCAGGTTGAACTGAATCTCCACGATGGGCAGTCGGCTCGGGTCGCGGCGGACGCCGAGCTTCTGCACCAGGCTGCCGAACGTGTAGTTCTGGTGGTCGTAGGCGTCCAACAGGGTCGCCCGCACCTGTTTGAGGAGCGCCGCGGCCGTGGGGTCACCCTCGAACGAAGTTCGTAGCGGAAGGAAATTGACGCAGTGACCAACCAGGGAGCCGTCTGACAGCAGCGACTGGCCGGCGGCGGGGATGCCCACGACGATATCGGGCTGCCCGCTCAACCGGTGGGCCAGCGTCTTGAACCCGGCCAGGAGCGTCGCGAACAGGGTGCAGCCCTGCTTCGCCCCGAACTTCTTGATCCGCTGGTACGCCGGCGCGTCGATCGTTCGGCGGACGGTGTCGCCGTTGAACGACTTCACCGCCGGGCGGGGCCGGTCGGTCGGCAGGTCGAGCGGGGTGACGGGCGTCTCGAACTTCTTGACCCACCACGCCTCCAGTTCCGCACGCTCGGCCGACCGCTTCCACCGGTCCTGGTCCAGCGCGTACTGTCGGAAGGCCGGGGCCGCCGGCAGCGCGGGGGCCGTCCCGGCGGCGCGGGCCGCGTAGAGCGCGGCGAGCTCGCCCAGGACGATGTTCGCGGACCAGCCGTCGAAGACGATGTGGTGGCTCGTGAACAACAGGGCGTGGTGGTCCGGCTCCAGTTTGACGAGTTGCACCCGCACGAGCGGCCCGGCCACGAGGTCGAACGGCGTCGCGGCGTCGGCCCGGATCAGGTCCTCCAGTTCTTTCGTGCGCTCGACGGTCGGAAGGGCCGACAGATCCGCAATCGGCAGTTCGAGCGGGGCCGGCTCCGCGACGCGGAACCGCTCACCGCTGGGGTCGAAGGTCGTCCGCAGGGCGTCGTGGCGGGCGACGAGTTGCGTCAGGCAGTCGCCGAGAACCGCCGGGTCGAGCGCCCCGCGCAGGTGCAGCGCGAACGCCTCGTTGAACGAACACGATTGCTCGTCACCCAGCCGGGCCGACAGCAGCACCTCGAACTGCGGCTCGGTGAGCGGGGCCTCGCGGGGCAACTCCGCGGGCGCGGGGACCGCGGGAGCCGCCGGCGGCGCGCTCGCGGTCGGTTCGGACAGGAACCCGGCGGCCTGCATTTCTGCGGCGCTGTCGCGGAACGCCTTCACCACGGCGTCGAAGTCGGCGTCGGTGTGTGCGGTCGTCAGGAAGCAGGGGAATCCCTCCAGGATGAAGACGCCCTTCTCACGGAGGTGGTAATACAGCAGGCTGGCGTAGGGGTGGTCGGAGGTGAACCCGAAGTAGAACCACGACGAGAACTGCTCGGCCTTCGCCGGGACGCCGTACTCCGCGAAGACCGCGTTCACCCGCCGGGCGAGGTCCGCGACCCGCTCGGCGAGGCCCTTCTGCAACCCCGGCCCACACTCCTTGAGCTTTTGGAGCACGGCGCGGGTCGCGGCCATCGCCAGCGGGTGCCGCACGAACGTGCCCGCGAAGAACGTGACCCCGACCTCCGGGAACGAGTCGTCCCCGTACCGCCACGCACCGCCGTCGAGCGCGTCCATGAACTTCGCCTTGCCCGACAGGATGCCGACCGGCAACCCGCCCCCCGCCACCTTCCCGTAGGTCGCGAGGTCGGCGCGGATGCCGAAGAGCGCCTGAATCCCACCGGGGTGCGTGCGGAACCCGGTCACCACCTCGTCGAAGATCAGCGCGGTTTCCGATTCCTCGGTGATTTTGCGGATTTCGCGGAGGAACTCGACCGGTTGAAGCGCCGGGTGCCGGCTCTGCACCGGTTCCACGATGACCGCGGCGAGGTCGCGGGCGTTCTTGCGGATGTATTCGAGCGATTCCGGCGTGCCGTAGTCGAGGACGATGACGTTTGCCACCGCCTCCGGGCAGATGCCGGGGGCCAGAGGCAGCGAGTGCGGCGCGCCCGCCTTCTGGATGCCCTTGACGAGCACCTCGTCGAACGTGCCGTGGTAGTCGCCGGTGAACATGACGATCTTGCGGCGCCCGGTCACGGTGCGGGCCAGCCGCATCGCGGCCATCACGGCCTCCGAGCCGGTGTTGCAGAAGGTCGTCCGCTCGTTCCCGGTCAGTTCGTTCACGAGCGCCGCGCACTCGCCGGCCAGCGGGGTCGAGGGGCCGGTCTCGAAGCCCTCCTTCAGTTGGGCCGCGACCGCCTCGGTGACGAAATCCGGCGCGTGGCCGAAGAAGATCGGGCCGAACCCGTTGACCAAATCGATGTACTCGTTGCCGTCCACGTCCCACAACTTCGACCCACGCGACCGGATCGTCACGACCGGGTACACCATCTCCTTCCACTGCGAGCGGAACCCGGACGCAGCCCGCGGGTCGGCCATGACGGCGCGCCGGTCCGCGGCGACCTTTTTCGACCCCGGCGTCCTGGCGTTCACCCGGCGGACGAGGGCGTCGAGGTGCGCGGACTGCTGCTCGGTCAGCCCACCGAGCGGGCCGCGCTGGATCGGCTTGAACCGCCCGTGCGCCTTGAATTCCTGTGGGTCCGTCGGCTTGGTCGCTTGCGGCGCAGCCGCCGCCGGTTGCGGCGCGGCCGGTTGCGGCGCGGCCGGCGGAACCGCAGGAACCGCTTGCGGCATCGCGGTCGTCGGTGCGCCGCGGAGCGTGTCCAACTGCCGGGCCATCAGTTGCAGTTGTTCGCGAATGACCGCTTCGAGGGCGTTCGTCGGCGCGCCCGCGCCGTGAGGAGAAGGCGCGGCGAACACCGGACCCGCGACCGGGGCCACAACGGGCACCGCAACCGGCGCCGCCGGCGGGGGTTCGGCCGGGGCCGCGTCGGGCGGCATTTGCGCGTCGAGGTAGGCGGCGAGCGCCTCCGGGGACGACTCGCGGTCGAGCAACTGCCGGAACGTGACCTTCACCCCGAACGTGTTCTGCAACTCCTGGGTGACCTGGGTCAGGAACAGCGAGTCGAACCCCAGCTCGAGGAAGGTCGCACCGGGGTCGCACCCGGCGAGGTCGGTTCCCGACAGGTCCTGCAGGATACCGATCACGGCCGAACGGAGCCGATCGGTGCGAGGGGGCGCAGCGGGCATGGCAGCCTCGGGGCGGGGCGGGGCGACGGTCGGAGGTTGGTCAGCGGGGGGCACGTCGGCAGACGCACTCGTGGTCACTGAAACAGCCGGGGCCGGCGGATCGATCCAGTACCGCTGGCGCTCGAACGGGTAGGTGGGTAGCGGGCACCGGCGCGCCCGCGGGCCGTGCATCGCGTTCGGGTTCAGGGGCGCCCCGTGGAGCCACAGCGCGCCGGCGGCGGTCAGCACCGCGAGCGCGTCGGCCCGGGCGCCCGGCGCGTCCGGGAGCGAGGCGACGGCCGTCGGGGCGCCGTCGGCGCCGCGGTGCTGGCGCGCCAGTTTGCACAACACGCTGTTCGGCCCGACCTCCAGGAAAATGCGCGCCGGGTCCGACCGCAGCAGCCGAATGCATTTCGAGAATAACACAGGTTGGCGCAGGTGTCGCGCCCAATATTCCGGGTCGGTTGCTTCGTCCGGTCGGATCCAGTCGCCGGTCACGCCGGAAACGAACGGCACCTGCGGCGGGTTGAGGCGGAACCGCCGCAGGTACTCGGTGAACGGCCCGATGACGGGGTCCATCATCGCCGAGTGGAAGGCGTGACTGGTCGATAGTCGGATGGCCGCGACGCCGCTGGCGATCAGTTTCTGCTCCAGGGGCGCGATCGCTTCTTCGGGGCCGGCAAGCACGCTCAACTGCGGCGAGTTGGCCGCCGCGAGCGACACCTCGGCGCTCAGCCACGGGGCGACCTCGTCTTCGGTCAACCGTACCGCCAGCATCGTGCCCGCGGGCTGTTCCTGGGCCATCCGCCCGCGGGTGGCGACGATGGCGAGTGCGTCTTCGAGCGAAAACACCCCGGCCAGGCACGCCGCGACGAACTCCCCGACGCTGTGCCCGACCATCGCCTGCGGGGTGACGCCCCAGCGCTGCCAGAGCCGCGCGGTCGCGTAACCGAGGACGAAGAGCGCCGGCTGCGCGAGGTACGTTTGCCGGAGGTCCGGGGCGTCCCCGGCGCCGGTCAGAACCCCTCGCAGATCGACCCTCAGATGCGGGCGCAGGATCTCGGCGCAGCGGTCGATGTCGGCGCGGAACCCGGCATCGAACTGGTACAGCCCGGTCCCCATGCCGCGGTACTGCGAACCCTGACCGGGGAACATGAACACGACCGGAACGGCGGCCCGCGTCTGGCGAGTCTGCACGCGGTTGCGGTCGCGCGATTCCAGCGCGCGCACGGCATCGGCCGTGTCGGTACAAACGACCGCTCGCCGGTGTTCGAACGCCCGCCGGCCGGCCTGGAGCGTGTAAGCGACCGAACTCAAGTCGATGTCAGGATTGGACTTGAGGTGATTTGCGAGATTGTCGGTCGCGCGGTCGAGCGCGGCGGCGGAGCGGGCGGACAGAACCAGCAGGTGCGCCGGGCGTTCGGCGGGCGCCGGGACCGCCGGGGCTTCCTCCAGGATGACGTGCGCGTTCGTGCCGCCGACGCCGAACGAACTCACCCCGGCGCGCCGCGGGGTCGGGCCGGCCGGCCACTCCGCGGCGCGGGTGTTGATGTAGAACGGGCTGTTCGCGAGGTCGATGTTCGGGTTGGGCGCTTCGAACCCGGCCGCGGGGGGAAGTTCGCGGTGCGAAAGAGCCTGGACCGCGTTAATCAGCCCGGTCACGCCGGCGGCCATTTCCAGGTGGCCCAGGTTGCGTTTGATCGTGCCCAGGGCGCAGAACTGCTTGGCCGCGGTCCCCTCGCGAAACGCCCGGTTCAGGGCGGTGAACTCGATCGGATCGCCCAGCGGGGTCGCGGTGCCGTGGCCCTCCAGGTAGCCGATCGATTCGGGCGAGACGCCCGCGAGCGCCTGGGCCTGGGCGATCACCTGGGCCTGCCCGTCCACGCTCGGCGCGGTGAACCCGACCTTTGTCGCCCCGTCGTTGTTGACCGCAAACCCCTTGATGACCGCGTGGACGTGGTCGCCGTCGGCCCGCGCGTCGTCGAGCCGCTTGAGGAGTACGACACCGGCCCCGCTGCCGAACACGGTCCCCTTCGCGCGCGCCTCGAACGGCCGGCAGTACCCGTCGGCCGATCCCATCCCGCCTTCCTGATACAAGTAGCCGCGCTTTTGCGGGAACGTGATCGCGACCCCCCCGGCCAGCATCATGTCGCACTGGTAGCTCAACAGGCTCTGGCACGCCTGGGAGACCGCGACGAGTGAGGTCGAACACGCCGTTTGGAGCGTGAAGCTCGGCCCGCGGAGGTTCAGCTTGTAGGAAACGCGGGTGGCGAGCGTGTCGCTGAGCACCCCGAGCATCGTCGAATAACCGCCCAGCGGGTAGGAGTCGGTGAACTCCTCGATGAACCGGCGGTCGGCGCACACGTTCCGCAGGAAGTACGTGGGCAGCCCGCACCCGGCGACGACCCCGATCGCGCCGGCGTAAGCCTGTGGGTCGTACCCGGCGTCTTCGAGCGCCTGCCAGCAGCACTCCAGGAAGACCCGGTGCTGCGGGTCGAGGAGTTCGGCGTCCTTGGGGAGGATGCCGAAGAACCCCGCGTCGAACAGGTCGGCCCCGTCGAGGATCGATCGGGCCTTCACGTAGTCGGGCCGCTTCGCCAGTTCGGCGGCGCCGGCGACGTCCAGTTCCTCGGCCGACAACCGCGAGATGCTCTCGACGCCGGCGCGGACGTTCCGCCACAGTTGGTCGGGGCCGCTCGCGCCCGGCCAGCGCCCGGCCATCCCGATCACGGCGATGTCGGTACCCGGGTTGTCCCCGGCTTCTGGTTCCCGGTTCACGGCAGTTTCCTCCGGCGGAGCAGGGCTTCTTTCTGCCGGCGGGCGCGGTCCTGGGTCGCGGATACGGCCGGGTCAACTTCCGCAGCCGCGAACAGGTGTCGGGCGAGCGCGCGGAGGGTGGGGTACTCGAACAGTGCCATCAGCGGAACGTCGCGCCCGAGCGCGCGGGTCAACAGCGCGTGAACCTCGAGCAGTTGGAGCGAGGTTCCGCCCAGATCGAAGAAGTTGTCCTCGACGCCGACGACCCGCCCCAGCACGCGCGCCCAGATCGCCGCGAGTTCGCCTTCCCGACCCTCTGCGCCCGGCGGGGCCGCGATCAGGTCCGCGGCGCCTGCTGCGCAGTCTGGCTTGTGTTCCGGGGTTGGCAGGGCGGCGCGGTCCACCTTTCCGTTCGGGGTGAGTGGCAGCGCGTCCAGTCGAACGATCTGGGCGGGGACGAGGTTATCCGGCAAGCGGTCGCCGAGGAACCGTTTGATTTCGTCGGCCGAGAAGTCGCCCGGTTCCGCGACGACGTAGCCGACCAATTGCTTCCCCCCTGACGGCAGCGGCCGGGCGGCGACTGCGGTCTGGCGGACGCCAGGGCACTGCCGGAGCGTCACTTCGATCTCACCGGGTTCGATGCGGTGTCCGGCGATCTTCACTTGATCGTCGAAACGACCGAGGAAATCGACGGTCCCGTCCGCCCGGCCGACGACCCGGTCTCCGGTCCGGTACAACCGCGCGCGCGGGTCGCTCGCGAATGGGTCAGGAACGAACTTCTCTCGGGTGAGTTCGGGGAGGTTGAGGTAGCCCCGCGCCAGGCGGGCACCGCCGAGGTAGAACTCTCCGGGCGTGCCGGGGGGCACTCGCCCCATCTGTTCGTCCAGAATATAAGCCGTGGTGTTAGCGATGGGGCGACCGATCGGAATACCGTCTTCGGTGCGATGCGCTTTCGCGACGGGGAAACAGGTGGCGAAAGTGGTGC